>JBKKAU010000556.1:0-10326 GCA_046714475.1 Thermoanaerobaculia bacterium | reverse complement strand
ACCCAGGGCCGCGAGCTCCTCAAGGGCGCGGCGGTCGGCGGCGCGGTCGGCGCGGCGGTCGGCGCTTACAGCGACTACAAGCAGGAGAAGGACGCGCGCGAGGACGAGAAGCGCCGGGCCGACTGGTACGAGTACCGGGCCGGCGACTCCCGCAGGGGCGGCCGCGCCGCCCAGTGGGACAACGAACGGTACTACCAGCGTAACCAGCGCGCCGCCCGGGGCGGCCATCAGCACAACCGCCGCTGCCGGCATTAAGGCCAACCCCTGATACCGCCTTCACCCACCCGGCCCTCCTCTCCCCCGGAGAGGGGGCCGGAGCCCTTCAGGGGGTGCCGCGGCAGGGCGCGTATACTCCTCTCATGCGAAGGTGGGGCGGCCTTCTCGGACTCCTGCTTCTCGCCGCGACTGCCGGTCAGGCCGCGGACATCCCCTTCGTCCGCACCGTGATCGCCCAGGACAGCCCGCACGATCCCCTCGGCAAAGCTCTCGGAGACTTGAACGGCGACGGCCGGCCCGACATCATCGTCGCCGGCCGGGAAGGGCCGCTGGTCTGGTACGCCTCCCCGGACTGGACCCGGTCCGTGATCGCCGCCCAGGGGTACGCCACGCAGGGCGGGCTGGCGGCCGGCGACCTGGACCGCGACGGCGACCTGGACGTCACCGTGGGCGCCGTCTGGTTCGAAAACCCCCGCCTGCCGGCCGGCAACCCGGCGGCCGGCCTCTGGCCCGTCCATCCGATCGGCTCCGCCGGCCGCCCTCAGGAAGTGGCCGTCGCCGACCTCGACCGGGACGGCAGGCTCGACATCGTCCTGCGCGGGGAGACCGGCTCCGCGATGACGCTGTTCCGGCAGAACGGTCCGGAGTCCTGGACCCGGCGCGTCGTCGACCCGGGGGCCGGGACGCGAGGGCTGGCGCTGGCCGACCTCAACAAGGACGGCTCCCCCGATATCGTCGTGGGCGGGAGGTGGCTGAGGAACCCGGGCCGGAACCTCCTCACCCGGCCCTGGTCGCGGCGCAACTTCGGCTCCTGGCGCCCCGAGGCGGCCCTCGCCGTGGGCGATCTCAACGGCGACGGCCGGCTCGACGTCGTGATGACGGTGGCCGAAGGGCCGGGAAAGATCTCCTGGTTCGAGAGCCCGCCCAACCCCGGCAAACCCCGCTGGCGGGAGCGCCTCCTCGACCGCGGCCCCCTCGAGTCGGCGCAAGGGGTGAGCCTCGCGGACCTCGACCGCGACGGCGACCTGGACGTGGTGACGTCGGAGCTGGGCGGCGAGGGGCGCCTCCTCGTCTATCTCAATGAAGGCCGGGCCTCCCGCTGGACGCGCCAGGTGCTCGGCACGCCCGCCCTGCACGGCGTCCGCGTCTCCGACCTCGACGGCGACGGGGACGCGGACATCCTCGGCACCCTGCAGTTCGGGACAGGTCCGGTGGAGCTCTGGGAGAACGAGATGGAGCCGCCGCAGACCCGTCCGGACCGCATCCTCGTCTTCTCCAAGACCGCCGGTTTCCGCCACGGCAGCATCGAGCCGGGGATCGCGGCCCTCCGCACCCTGGGGGCGGCGAACGGCTTCGAGGTCGACGCCACCGAAGACGCGGGGCAGTTCACCACCGCCAACCTCGGCCGCTACGGCGCCGTCGTCTTCCTCTCCACGACCGGAGACGTCCTCAACGACGCACAGCAGGCCGCCTTCATGACCTACATCCGCCGCGGCGGCGGCTTCGTGGGCATCCACGCCGCGGCCGACACCGAGTACTTCTGGCCCTGGTATGGCGACCTGATGGGGGCCTACTTCGCACGCCACCCCGCGCCGGCCCGGGCGCGGCTCCGGGTCGAGAATCGCGGCCACCCCTCGACGAGCGTGCTGCCGGACCCCTGGGTGCGCACCGACGAGTGGTACGACTTCCAGAGGAACCCGCGGAGCCACGGCGTCACCGTGCTGCTCACCCTGGACGAGTCGAGCTACCCCGGCGGGCAGATGGGAAACGATCATCCCATCGCCTGGTATCACGAGTTCGACGGCGGCCGGTCCTGGTACACGGCCGGGGGCCACACGGACGAGTCCTTCTCCGAACCGGACTTCCTGCGCCACCTGCTGGGCGGGATCTTGTACGCGGTGGGGCTGGAGCCAGAGATCTAGGATCAGGTTCTCGAAGAAAAACCTACTTCTTGAACGTCAAGGTGCCGAGGCTCGTAACCTTCACGGCTCCCTTGCTGTTGACGTGGGAGCGGGCTCCGGTCGCAGACAATGCCTCACCCCTCCGGATCGAGCCCGGGCAGGCCGTCCAGGCTGCGCGCGTTCTTCTCGCGCCGGTACAGCGCCAGCTCTGGTACCGGGGGACGCCGAACCCGCAGGAGTCGCCGACGCGGAACGTGTCCATGCCCTGGGGAGAGCAATTGATCAGACCGTCCGCGGACAGCGGAGCGGTCGCGACGAAGAACATCTGCTGTTCCTGGAGCCACGCCGCCAGCTCCGTGGTGATTGCGTCGTAGAGCTTACCCACGCCGTCTCTTTACGTTCAAGTTTGCATGACCACGAACAGGATTTCACGGCTCTCCGGCGGCGAGCGGCAGGCGCACGACGACTTCGCTCCCCTGGCGCAGGCCGGGGCTGTACGCCTCGACACTGCCACCGTGCATCTCCACCAGCCTCTTGACCAGAGTCAGGCCGATGCCCAGCCCGCTTTGACGGCGCTCCACCGAGTCGTCCACCTGCACGAACAGATCGAAGATGCGAGGCAGCATCTCGGCTTGGATGCCCAGGCCGTTGTCCCGTACGCGGAGGACCACGTCTCCGCCGTCGCGCTCCGCGGTCAGCCAGAGACGTCCCCCTCGCTCGGTGTACTTGGCGCTGTTGTTCAAAAGATTGGCCAGGATTTGTGTCAACCGGGCGGGATCGGCGTGCAGAGCCAGAGGCTCCGGCGGCAGCGTCACGACCAGCTGGTGCCCGGACGCTTCGATCGCTGGTGAGCTGGTTTCGACGGCGCTCTGCACGATCGTGGCCAGTTGGACCCGCTCCTTACGAAGCTCGATCTGGCCGCGGCTGATCCGGGAGACATTGAGAAGGTCGTCGACCAGGCGGACCAAGTGTTGGGTCTGCCGCCCGATCATCTCCTGGACCCGCCCGGCGCGCTGAGGATCAGCCGTCATTTGCAGGATTTGCAGGCCATTGAGGATGGCGGCCAGGGGGTTGCGGAGCTCGTGCGCGAGGGTCGCCAGGAACTCGTCCTTGTGGCGGCCCGCTTCCCCGAGATCGCGCCGGGCACGGTCCAGGGATTCGGCCAGCGCGCTGGCCTGCGCGGCGGTCTCCCTGGCGACGCTGGTCTGCCCCTCCGAGGTGAGAGCGATCCGCTCGCCCTGGAGAGCGGCGGCTAGGAGCGGCAGGAGCAGACAAACCTCGGCGACCTCCTCGGGATGCGGGGTCCCGCCCACGAGCACGAGGACCGTACCGTCCTTGCCGGCGACCCCGAGAACCGGTTGCGCTTGCGCACCCCGGGGCCACGGCAGGCGGGCGCCCGCTTGGCCGCTGTCCACACAGTCGGAGAGAAAAGCTTTCCAGGCGCGCCCTTCCGGGAGGGTCTGGGAAAAACCGGGGGCCGGCAGCAGGACGCCGAGCTCAAAGTCCGGCGAGAAGACGATCAAGTCCTCGGCGCCGAGATAGACGGCCAGGGAGCGCGCAGCCTCCCGGCGGCGGGCCGGGTCCGCCAACCCAGCGACCAGGATGAGCATCCCGGACCGCGGCCGTGGCTCGCTAGTCCGGGAAGACACCGATGACGGCGGTACAGTTATGGAATCCTCCAAACTGTCCCTCGGCCCGGGCGATCTGCCCGTAGGTGTTACAACCGGCAATCCGCGTCAGCCCCAAGGCCTCCAAAGACTTCAGCTCGAAACCGAAATCCTGGCCGATCCGCAGGCGGGTCGCCACGCAGTCGAAGAAGATCGCGACCTTGGGCCGCGAGCTGCCCAGTTGGCTCAGCGCTGCCTGGGCCGCCTCCTCCGCCGCTTGGACCGACGAGGCGGCCGTCGCGCCCATCACGCACAGGGTGCTCCCCATGGGGATGTCGGCCGCGCAAGAGACCGACCCATCCGGATTCACCTCCAGCGGCACCCGCAGCTTGTAGCCGCTGCCGGTCTGGATGCCGAAGACGTTGTGCAGGAAAAACGGGAGAGGGTCCTGCCGGTCGAAAGTCTGCCCGGTGGCCCCGGCGTGCTCTTCGAGCACCTCGAGGACCGGGATGGCGTTGAGGCTGACGAGCCGCATCCCCGCGGACTCCGTCACCCGCATGGGGACACCGGCCGGTATCCAGCCGTGGCGGGCGCCGATGCCGATAGGCTTGTTGGACAGGATCTCCAGCGCCACGGCGGCGTCGGTGACCGCCTCTCTGCCGCAGAACACGTGGGTACGGTGGAACCGGGCGTCGTCCCCGGCGCCGCCGCCGAAGAGCTGGTACGTCCCGGCGGTCAGCAGCGTGATCTGCTCGATGAGGTTGTCGGCAAAACCGGCCAGCGCGTCCGTCAGCACCATCGCCGAGCGGAAGGCATAGCCCTGGGACGCCCCGCCGACGAAAGAGGCGACCAGCTCCTGGGCCGCCGCCGCGCCGTCGCTCCGCAGGCCGCGCCCGAGGCCCGCGGCGAACTTCATCGTCGAGGACCGGAGCGCCACGGCGCAGGCCGAGTTCTCCCTGGGGGTATGGTTCGTAAACTCGCCCGCCGAAGAACAGCCCACGAGGACTTTCGGCTGGCAGGCCGCGTGGAGGGCCTCCAGCAAGGGGGCATAGTCATACTTTGGAGACGCAAAGAGGATCAGCGCATCCGGGGGCTCTCCCTGCAAACCGGCGAGGATCTGCGAGCCCAGGTCGGCCCCCGCCTCTTCACTGGCGGCCAAGTCCGTATGCGCAACGGCAGCTTCGGTCATTATGAAGCGCTTCCTTCACAAGGTGCAAAGATGAAGAGGTGAGGGGGCGCCCAGCGCCAAGAGCTGATCCGCCTAGCCGGCTGACCGGCGCCCCATCTCAGCAGGGTCTTTTTGCAGTCTAGCACGGGGCTGTCCTCTCCTGCCCCCGGCTCGAGCCGTCCGCTACGCGCGCATAGGGCCGCCGCACCTGCTGTACTTGCGATTCATCGATCCACCCTTTGAGTCATTGCAGCGCCTCCAACTCCCACAACTCAGGATAGTGCGTGACGAAACCGGCGTCCGAGACCTGCAAAACCGCGGCGTAGTCGAAGACAGGCGCTTTGTAGTCGTACCGGTCGGCCGCCACTCGGCGGTACCAGTGATCCAGCCTTCCGACCTTGAGCTCCGGGAAATGCAGATACACCGCCGGAGCTTCGGCCTCCTGGCCGACCTCCAGGGCGAGACGACGCAACTGGATCAGATTCGTCGCCGGGGTAAAGCCGAGATCCACGTCCACGAGACCCGCGACCGCCCGTTTCTTGACACCGTTGAAAGTCCAACCTTCGCCGGGCAGTGCGACGATGGCGAGATCCACGGACTTCCTGCCGATCCAACCGGTCACCGTGGCATAACGGGTACGCCACGAAAGGTCACAATCCACCTCGTAGCGCAGGTGGCACGCCCGCTCCTCGAGGCGAAACACCGCCGTGCCGGCCAGGCGCCAGCCTCCGTTCAAGACCCAGAGCCCACAGGCGTCGTGGCCAGGCGAGTCGATCCTGCGCCACAAAATTGTCTGTTCGAGCATGGCTGGCCGCCCCTCCCGTCGAGCCTTGACGAGAATAAGACCATGCCCTGATCTTGCCTCATAATAGGTTGGAGGTACCACCCTGCCTGATACCCCCGCTGCCCGCAACTGGCCGCCTCGAAGCGGCCCCCATAAGGAAAGGAGATCCGAGAATGTCCTCCAATGAGATCGAAATGGGAGAGATGACATCCGATCCTGGCGCGGAGGGCCTTCCGGAGCCCGTACCGGCAGACGGCACGGTGAGCTCCGGCACCAGGATCGAGGCGCAGCCCGCCGCGCTCGACCCTTCCCAGTCCGAAACAGCCACCCGCAGCCTGGGCGGGCCCTTCATCCGGCTCATAGATCCGCCCTCTGTCATTGAGAACACCTTCCCGGTAGTCAGCCTCCACGGCGAAAACCTGCCGGGCGATTCTTTCGCCTACACGGTGTTCCCCGCGTCGGGGATGCGGATCGGCAACGTCGTCGGAAGCGGCCCGTTCGTGAACATGCAGCTCTTCGTCACCACGCCGCCGGGAATCTACTCCATCGGGGTTCGCGGCGGGAACTCCGTCGCTCTTCGGGTCCTGGCGGCCGGTCCGGACCTCCGCTCCGTCACCCCGAGCCAGATCCTGGCTGGGCTTGCCACATCCGTGGTTGTGGGCGGCTCCCGCCTGCCGGTCAGCGCGGCCAGTTACAGCGTCGTCAACAGCGCCGGCTCGCCTCTCCCGGGCGTCCAGATCTCCTCGGCGACCGGTACCGCTACGCAGGTCACGCTGGGGATCAGCGTCGCCACGACCGTACCCTCCGGCTCCTACTCGCTCCGCGTCGCGGCCTCCACGGGCGGCGACACGATCCCGCTGCCGATCGCCGGGATTCCCGCGCTGACTTCGGTGCAGCCTACCCCGATCCCTCTGGGCACCACCACGGGCGTCGCGCTCAACGGCTCGAACCTTCCCAGCGATCCGCAGAGCTACTCGGTCGTCAACGCGGCCGGCTCGCCGGTGCCGGGCGTCACGCTCATCCTGATTCCCCCCGTCATCACCCGGCTTGCGGTGATCGACGTCACCGCCTCCGTGCCTCCCGGCACCTACAAAGTCCGGGTCAAGGTGGGGCCTCATACCAGCGAGGTCCCGCTGCCGATCGCGCGGATGCCGATCGTCATTACCTCGGTCCTGCCGAACCAGGTCGTGAAAGGCGAACCGGAGACGGTCACCGTCGCCGGCTCCGCCCTGCCCATGGCGTCGAGCGCGTACAGCCTCATCAACAGCGCGGGGCAGCCTTTGCCGGGGATTGCGATACAGGTCACCGGCGGCAACTCCACCAGCGTCGTGCTGCAGGTCACGGTTCCGATCGCGACGATTGCCGGCGCCTACCGGCTGAGGGCTCAAGCGCTGGGCTTTGTCGCCACGGCGCCGTTCACCGTCGTGCGCGCCCCCTTCGAGCGCGATCCCCTGCCCGACAGGTAAACGCATTCGGCCCCACCACGGCGTGGTGGGGCCGTTCCCCGATCTTCACCGAAGAGGTCACCCGGCGGTGGCCTTCGCTTCAACATGCCTGGCGAAACCGTCCAGGATCGCCTGCCAGCCTTGGCGCTGCATCTCCGGTTCGTTTTCGGACTCCGCCTCAAACGTCTCCCTGACAAGGGTTCCGTCGCCGGCCTGGGAGAACTGAACCTTCACGTTCCGGCCGTCGTCCATTCTGTATTCGATCAGCTCTTGAGGCACGACCCGGGTGTACGTACCCTCGAAGTCGAACCCCACGCTTCCGTCCTTCGCTTCCATCCGCGCGGAGAAGCTGCCGCCTTCACGCAAATCGACGGTGCTCCTGGTCGTGTGCCAGTCGTCCGATGCGGCATTCCATCGCTTGATGTCCTCCGGATCGTTCCAGGCACGCCAGACGGTATTCAAGTCAGCCTTGACGACGGTCTCTACGGTGATTTCCACGGTTGACCTCCTTGGGACCGAGGGTCTGTGTGGGGTATACCAGTTTAGCCGTTCCCTGGTTCCTCTGGAATCTCTGCCTCGACAAGTTGCGCCAGCAGCGTGAGCGATTCTTGCCAGCCAAGATAGCAGGCCTCGGGCGGAATGGCCTCGGGGACTCCTTCCTGGACCACGTTCAACTCGGTTCCAACGGATACCTGCTTCAAGGACACCGTCGTCTGCATCTCTCCGGGCAAGTTCGGGTCGTCAAACGCGTCCGTGTGCCGAATGCGTTCATTTGGCACCAGCTCGAGATACTCGCCGCCAAAAGAGTGGCTGCCTCCTGTGGAGAAGTTCGTGAACGACATCTTGTAAGTGCCACCAACCTTGGCATCCAAATGGTGAACCTTCCCGGTGAAGCCGTTCGGCGGAAGCCATTTGACCAGCGCGTCGGCATCAAGGAACGCCCGGTAGACCCTTTCGGGCGTCGCACGCAGCACACGGTGAAGTCGGACAGTGTTTGTGGGCATGATCACTTGACCTTTCGATAGATGAAGTTGGCGAGTAGCGCAGCTCCCCTCAGACGTGCTGGTCGAACAGGATGGGGTTCCCGTCCGGGTCCACGGCGATGAAGCTCGCCGGCCCCGTCGTGCTCTCGTCCGCCTCCTGCTGCAGCTGCACTCCTTGGGCCTTGAGTTGGCGCTGCAGCTCGCGGACATCGGTGAACTGCGCCAGGGGCTGGGCATTGCTGTCCCAGCCAGGGTTGAAGGTGAGGATGTTCTTCTCGAACATCCCCTGGAACAGCCCGATGACGTGATCACCGTTCTTCAGGATCAGCCAGTTCTGCGACGCATCCCCGGCGAAGACGCTGAACCCAAACTTCTTATAGAAGCTCCTCGAAGCCTCCAGATCCTTGACCGCCAAGCTGATCGAGAAATTGCCGAGATCCATGCTCTTCTCCATTTCTGTGTCATGTGGATTCGGGTTGATGAAGAAGCATCCAGGACGTGCCGAACCTGTCGCGCAGCATCGCGAAACGGTTAGCGAACGGCGTCTTTTCCATCTTCATGAAGATCTCGCCACCCTCCACAAGCAGGGCATAGACCCGCTCCGCCTCCTCCTCACCATCCAGAGAGAGGGTGAGATAGGCGCTGCGCATGGGTTCGGCCTGCGGAATGTCCGCCCCCATGAGCACCGTCGTGCCGATCTCGATGCGGGCGTGAAGGACTTTCTCCCGCCAGTCGGCCGGGATGTTCGGATTGGGCTGCTCCGCATGGCGGACTATCCCCGTGATCCTGCCGCCCAGGTGCTGCTCGTAAAAGCGGAACGCCTGCTCACAGGTACCGCGATAGTTGACATAGAGGTCGAGGCGCATTGTCCGGCTCCCGTTGGTTGCCTAGGTCGTGGCGGTATGCGTCATGGACGAACGTTGACGATAGTGGCCTGCATAAGGGCGACCACCTTGTAGGCGGACTCAGAGCCGGAGAACGCTCGGACTTCGCCAGTGCAGACCGTAAGGAGCTTACCGGAATTCTGTGCCCTTCCGATAGCCAGGAAGTGGTCTCCAACCGCAGGCCGCAAGAGGTTGATCTTGAACTCAGCAGTGACCACGTCGCACTCAGGCGGCGCCTTCGTCAACGCCGCATACCCACACGCACTGTCGACAATGCTTGTGATTGCGCCGGCATGAACATAGCCGTGCTGCTGAGAAAGACGCGCGGAGAAAGGCAGTGCGATGTGCACCTCGCCATCCGCCACCAAGGCGAGCTTTGCACCCAGGGTTGCCATAAGACCTTGCGCACTGAAGCTGGCCAAGATTCGATCGTGGATGTCGCTCATCGAAGTGTGGGCGGGTCAAGCCACCTAGGTTCGCGGACGGCCGAAAAACAATACATAGCCATCGGCGTCCTTGAGCTCGAAACCTCTCAGCCCGTCGTCCGTGTCCTTGAGAGGTACCGAGAAGGTGACCCCTCGTGACGCAAACTCTACCGCCAACGCATCCGGATCAGGCACAAGGAGGTAAGCATCCCATCGGGCCTGCGGTTGACGCTCGCAGTTGGGAAGCGGTTCTACCCCCACAGACTTGACCATGATCATCGCCCCGTCACGGCACACAATAGCGAAGAATGGTTCTTCAGCAGGTTCTTTGAAGATGACCTCGAAATCGAGCCTATCGCGATAGAACGCAAGTGCGGCCGCAACGTCTGTCACGATGAAGAACGGCGAGATACCGGAGATGCCAGATCGTGTCATAGGCCGCGACCCGGTGCGAGTTCGATCTTCGCGCGGACGATGCGATGGTTCATAAGGCGGCGCTCAACGAGATTGCCGATAGGCAACAGCGCTAGCTGCTCGCTTGATCAGCGGGAGGGGGTTAGTCGCCATCTCTCAACCGCCTCATTTTGGCCACACATGTGTCGAATGCAGCGAGTGCCTCATCAATGATTTCTTGACCGTGACGTTGCGTGTCGGGATCCATCAATCGCCGGTTCATGTCACGCACCATCAACCATTCGACGATGCGACTTCGACGGCTGTTTAAGATATCGGGCGATGAACACTTCTTGGCCAAGAACGTCTCCCAAGACTCTTCTCGCTTCTCATCGCCATTGCACCGACCACAGGGTAAGTATCCCCCGGCAGAGCCGGGGGCTTTAGGTTGTGAGCCGCTCAAAGCGGCTGGAAGGGGTCGCTAACGCGACCCCTCAGGGTTTGTGCCACCGTTCCGGTG
>JBKKAU010000555.1:0-4784 GCA_046714475.1 Thermoanaerobaculia bacterium | reverse complement strand
GCGGGTGCGGGGCGCGGCCGAGGCCCTAGCCGGGTCCGCCGGCGGGCTGGGTCCCGGGGCCGCGCGGCCGCCGGTGGAGCCGCGTTCGATCCTTGTGCTGCGCAACAACGACATCGGCGACCTGCTGGTGGTCACGCCGCTGTTCGAGGCCTTGCGGCGGCGCTTCCCCGCAGCGTCGATCACCGCCGCCGTGGGGCGCTGGAACGTCGGGGTGCTGCGCGGCAACCCTTACGTCTCGGAAGTCCTGGCGGTCGACGCTCCCTGGTTCAACAAGTTCGTGCGGCGGCAGGGGGCGATGCGAGCGCTGGGGTTCATCGCCTCCTCCTCCGACCTCGCTCGACGCGGGTTCGACGTCGGCATCGACGTCCTCGGCAGCGCCTGGGGGTCGCTGCTGATGCTGCGGGCGGGCATCCCGTACCGGCTCGGGGTGCGCGGCTATGCCGGCGGCCACACCGCCGTCCAGGCGTGTGTCGAGTTCGACCCCTGGCAGCACGTCGGGCGCGGCGCGCTCCGTTTCGCCGAGCTGCTGGGCGCGACCGATCTTCCTCCCTGCCGCCCTCAGCTCTTCCTCTCCGCCGCCGAGCGCGCCGCCGGAGAGGAGGCCTGGGACGGCGAGGGGTACCGGATCGCCGTCGGCCCCGGCGCCGGTCTGGCCGCCAAGTCCTGGCCTCCCGACCGGTGGGAGGAGCTGACCGCCCGGCTCGCGGAGCTCCCCGGCGTCCGGATCGCGGTCGCGGGCGGCCCGGGCGAGCGCCGGATGGGCGAGCGGCTCGCCGGCTTTCATCCGGAGGTGCGCAACCTCGCCGGGCATCTGAGCCTGCGCGAGACCTTCGCGCTGGCCGCCGCCGCCGACCTGGTGATCTGCAACTCGAGCATGCTGATGCACGCCGCCGCCGCCTTCGGCAAGCCGACCGTGGTCCTGCTCGGCGAGTCCTTCCCCTCGGCGCGGCAGCACGACGCGCAGTGGGGCTATCCCGGGACCTGCTGGAGCCTGGGCCAGGAGCCGGGCGGGCGCGGCCTGGCCACCGCCGGCGAGGTCGTGGAGCACCTGCGCGCGAAAGGGCTGGGGCCATGGAGCTGATCCCATGGATCTGATCCAAATCGTGCCGCGGCTCCCCCCTCCTCCCGAGGGCGTCGGCAGCTTCGCGCTGGCCCTGGCGGAGGCCCTGGGCCGCTTCGGGATCGAGAGCCGCTTCGTGACCGCGGAGCGGCTCGACCGCCGGGAAGCCGGCGACCTGTGCGACCGCCTGGAAGAGGGAGGAGAGACGGCCGCGCTCGTCCACTACGTGAACTATGGCTATCAGGAGCGGGGGTGCCCCGCCTGGCTGGTGGATGGGCTGGCGCGCTGGCGCTCCCGGGGTCCGCGGCGGCTGGTCACCACCTTCCACGAGGTCTACGCCACCGGCCTTCCCTGGCGGAGCTCGTTCTGGCTCTCGCCTGCCCAGCGGCGGCTCGCCGCGACCCTGGCCCGTCTGAGCGGGGGGATGACGACCAGCATGCGGCTCTACCGGCGCCGTCTCCGGCGCTGGGTCTCCCAGGAGGTCGACGTCCTGCCGGTCTTCTCGACCGTCGGCGAGCCGGAGGCGGTGCCGCCGCTCGCCGCCCGCTCCCGGCGGCTCGTGCTCTTCGGCGGCCCGGGCGCGCGGGCGCGGGCCTGGCGCGAGCTGGCGCCGGAGCTCGCGGCCACCTGCCGGGCGCTCGCCATCGAGGAGGTCTGCGATGTCGGCCCGGAGATCGATTTCGACACGAACCTGCCGGTACGCCGGCTCGGGGTCCTGCCGGATCACGAGATCGGCGCGCTGCTCCTCGACTCGCTCGCCGGGTTCGTCGCCTATCCCGCGCCGTTCCTGCCCAAGTCCACGATCTTCGCCGCCTACTGCGCGCACGGCGTGCTGCCGGTCTGCGCCTGGCCCCGGCCGCGCCGCGCCGTCGAGGCGCCGCCGCCGTTCTGGAAACCGGGCTCCGGCGCCCCCACCGCGCCGGACGCCCTCCAGAAGACCGCCGATCAGGCGCAAGCCTGGTACTCGGGCCATACCCTGGAGAGGCACGCGGCGACCTACCGCGGCCTGCTCTCCGCATGAAGCTGCTCCTCTACTCCCCCGCCTTCCTGCCGAACGTCGGCGGCCTCGAGATCAACGTCGCGGGGCTTGCGGAGAACGTCCACAGGGCGGGACATGAGGTCACGGTGGTGACGCAGACGGCGGGCGCCGGCCCCGACGACTTCCCCTTCCGGGTCGTCCGGCGGCCATCCGCCGGGGAGCTGCTGCGCTGGGTGCGTTGGTGCGACGTCTTCTTCCAGGCCAACGTCAGCCTGCGAGGGCTCTGGCCCCTCCTCCTCGCGCGCCGGCCGTGGGTGGTCTCGCACCACAGCTGGTACTGCCGGACGGACGGCAGGATCGCCTGGGCGGATCGGCTGAAGCGGGGGCTGCTGCGCTTCGCCGCCGCCTCGATCGCGGTGAGCCAGGCCGTCGCGGCGGACCTCTCCGCGCCCTCCGTGGTGATCCCCAACCCTTACCGCGACCGGCTCTTCCGCACGCTCCCCGGCGTCGAGCGCTCGCGCGACCTCCTCTTCGTCGGCCGGCTCGTCTCGGACAAGGGGATCGACCTCCTTCTCGACGCCCTGGCCCTGCTCGCCCGCGAGGGCCCGGAGCCGGGGCTCACGATCGTCGGCGACGGCCCGGAGATGCCGCGCCTCCAGGAGCAGGCCCGCCGGCTCGGGATCGAAGGGCGGGTCGAGCTCCTGGGCACCCGCACGGGCGAGGAGCTGGTCGAGGTCCTCAACCGGCACCGCATCCTGGTCGTCCCCTCGCGCTACGACGAGCCCTTCGGCATCGTGGCCCTGGAAGGGATCGCCTGCGGCTGCGTCGTGGTCGGGTCGGAGGGGGGCGGCCTCAAGGAGGCGATCGGCCCCTGCGGCTTCACCTTCAAGAACGGCGACGCCGCCGGGCTGGCCGGCGTGCTCGCCCGGCTGCTGCGCGACCCGGAGCTGGGCCGGGAGCGGCTCCGGCACGCGCCGGAGCACCTTGCCCGGCACGCCAGCGACAAGGTGGGCCTCGCCTACCTGAAGGTCCTCGAAGGCGTGCTCGCGTCCAGAAACGCCCGCCAAGGAGCTGCGACGCGATGAACCTCCGGCTAATCCTGGTGCTCGCGGGCGGCGCGGCGGCGCTCTGGTCGATCTCGAACTGGCGCAAGGCCATCCAGCTCGCCATGGTGCTGCTGGTCCTCGAAGGCGCCATCCGCAAGTGGCTCTTCCCCGGCGCCCAGGACCTCGTCTATTTCGCCAAGGACGTCCTGCTGCTCGCCTCCTACATCGGCTTCCTGCGCGACCGCGCCCGTACACGCCACCGCGCGCCGTCGATCCCGCCGCTCTACGGCGCTCTGGGCTTCGGCGTCGTCCTGGGGCTGTTCCAGATCTTCAACCCCAACCTGCCGAGCCTCCTGGTGGGGATCCTCGGCTTCAAGTCCTACTTCCTCTACGTGCCGTTGCTCTTCGTGCTGCCGGCCGCCTTCGCTTCGGACCGCGAGCTATGGACCTTTCTGCGCCGGTACGTGCTTCTCGCCGTGCCGATCGGCGTGCTCGCGACGCTGCAGTTCTTCAGCCCGGCCGACAGCCCGTTGAACACCTACGCGCGCGGCGAGGCGGGCAACGTCATCAGCTTTGGCAGCTCCAACTTCGTGCGCGTGACCGGCACCTTCTCCTACATCACAGGCTACTCGTCTTATCTGCTGGCGACCGCGATCCTGATCCTCTCGATCCTTACCGCCACCCGCTGGCAGTTGCGCGGGCAGATCCTGTATTACGCCGCCCTGGCCATGACCGTGACCGGCATGTTCATGACCGGCTCGCGCGGGCCGGTCTTCGCGCTCGCCCTGCTCTTCCCCGCCTACGGCCTGCTCACCATGATGGTCGAGAGACGCGGCGGCGCCCTCGCCGGCCGCATCCTGATCGTCGCGGGGCTCCTGCTCTTCGTGGTCGCGCAGGTCGCGCCGGATGCGCTCCAGGCCTTTCTCGGCCGGGCGACCAGCGCCAGCGACGCCGGCGAACGGATGTTCGCGCCGCTTCTGGCGCCCTTCCACGTCATGGACGACGCCGGCGCCTTCGGCTTCGGGATCGGCGCCACGCACCAGGCGGCCAGCACCCTCGTCCAGGGGATCAACCCTTATGCCTGGCTGCGCGGCCTGATGATCGAGTCGGAGACCGGCAAGATCATGCTGGAGCTCGGGCCGGTGGGCTTCCTGGTGATCTATTTCATCCGTCTCTTCCTGGCCGGCTTCGCCGTGGCCCAGGTCTTCAAGCTGCGGACGAAGTTCCACCGCGCCCTCGCGACCTCGAGCGCCCTGTTCCTCCTGGTGCAGATCCCCGGCTCCGTCGTCTTCGATCCGACCACGGGGGTCTATTACTGGTTCTTCGCCGGCCTCCTGACGCTCGCCATGCGGCTCGACCGGCAGGCGGTCCAGGCCGCCCGGGCCACGGCGGCGGCGGCGCAGACCGCAGTGCGGGCCGTGCCAGAGTCGGTCCCCTCGGTGCGAAGGATCTCCGGATGAAGCTGCTGGTGACCCATCCCGGGCGGCAGCACTCGCACCAGGCGGCGCTCGGTCTGCAACGCGCCGGCCTGCTGGCGGGATATTGGGCCGGGGTCCCCGCCCTCGCGGAGCACGGGCGGGCCGTCCCGCGCCCCCTCTGGCGGCGGTTCATCCAGTACGCTCCCGTGCCCCTCGACCCGGCCGGCGTCCGCTGGGCGCCCTGGGTCCCGGCCCTGCGCCGGCTCGGCGACCGGCTGCTC
>JBKKAU010000554.1:0-6241 GCA_046714475.1 Thermoanaerobaculia bacterium | reverse complement strand
CGGCGTGGAAGGTCTGGAGCCTGACCGCGAAAGACGACCCTGAGCCCAGAGTGGAGGAGGCGCGATGATCGGCGAGGTCCTCCGCTTTCCAAGCCCGGTCAGCGCGGCCTCGGTCTCCGCCCGCGAGGCGGACCTGCTGCGCGAGGCGGACCGTGAGGCCCGGCGGACGGCGCAGCGCCACTTCGAACGGCCGCTGGTCGTCCAGGCCGGAGCCGGCACCGGCAAGACCACCACCCTGATCGCGCGGCTGCTCGCCTGGTGCCTGGGGATCGGCTGGGATAAGGCGCTGGTCCGGCAGGAGGAGAGGGCGGTCGCGGCGGGCCGGCGGCGGGGCGAGGTGGCGCCGGAGCGGACGGCCGCGGCGGTGCTCGGCGGCGTGGTCGCCATCACCTTCACTGAGGCGGCGGCGGCCGAGATGGCGGGACGCGCCGCCCGCGAGCTGGCGATCCTGGCGCGCGGCGAGGTGCCCGCCTGGCTCGACAAGTCGGTGCTGCCGCCGGTCGGCGAGGTGGCGCACCGGGCGCGGGCGCTGCTCGGCACTCTGGATCATCTGGCGGTCCGCACCATCCACTCCTTCTGCCGCGGGCTGCTCTCCGAGCATCCGCTCGAAGCCGGTTTCCACCCCGAGCTGACCGTCGACGCCGACGGCCGGCTGCTCGAGGAGATCGTGCGCGAGACGGTCGAAGCGGCGCTGCGCCAGGGCTATGGCGACCCAGGCGATCCAGATCTGCTGGCGCTGGCCTCGCGCGGCTTCGGGCCGCGGGAGATCGTCGAGGCGCTGATCGCCCTCGCCGGCCGCGGGATGCCGTCGTCGGTGCTCGACCAGGACCCGTTCGGCCCCGAGGCGCTCCAGGGCTTCCGCGACCGGCTGGTCGAGGTCACCCGCGGCGTCCACCGGCTGATCGCGCCGCGCCTCGGGACGAGCGCGGTCCGGGCGCCGAACGCCCGCAAGATCGAGAAGGGGCTCGCCGACCTGATCATCCGGCTGGAGGAGGCCGCGGGCGGCGTCGGCGCCCGGACGCTGGCCGCGTGGGTCGAGGAGACGATCCCGGAGAACCTCCTGAACCATCTCAAGAAATGGGGCAAGGAGCTGGAGAGCCAGGCCGAGCAGGAGGTCCTCGGCGAGGTCCGCGACGAGCTGTGCGCCCTTTCGGGATCGCTCTGCCGGCTGGTCGACCACCTGGCGCGGCTCGACCCCGAGCTGCTCGACCACGCCCGGCGGGCGCTCCGGCCGCTGCTCGGGAAGGTGGAGCGCGAGCTGACCGCCCAGGGGGTGGCGACCTTCGACGCGCTCCTCACCGGCGCCGAGGCGCTTCTGGCCAGGAACCCCGACGTGCGGGCGCGGGTACGGCGCGGCATCGATCAGCTCCTGGTCGACGAGTTCCAGGACACCGACCGGGTGCAGTGCGAGCTCCTCCGCTGGCTGGCTCTCGACGGGCCGCGGGACCAGCGCCCCGGCCTTTTCCTGGTGGGCGACCCCAAGCAGTCGATCTACGGCTGGCGCAGCGCCGACCTCAGCGCCTATGACGGCTTCGTCGCCCTGGTGCGGCGCGACGGCGGCGACGTGGTGTCGCTGGTCGAGAACTTCCGTTCGGTGCCCGCGATCCTCGACGAGGTGGCGCGGGTGGTCGAGCCGGTGATGCGCGAGCGCCCCGGCCTCCAGCCTCCCTTCGAGCCGCTGATCCCGTGCGATCGGCGGAGCGACGATCCCGGCTTCGCCCGGAACGGCTGGGCGCCGGTCGAGCACTGGGTCTCCTGGGACAAGGGGGAGGAAGGTGTCGGTCCTCAGGGGAAGACCTCGGCCACCGTCGCGACAGGTCTCGAAGCCGTGGCGCTCGCCGCCGACGTGCGCGCCCTCCACGACCGGGAAGGGGTGCGCTGGAGCGAGGTCGCCGTCCTGCTGCGCAGCACCGGCGATCTCGACACCTATCTGGAGGCGTTGCGGCGGGCGCGGGTGCCGTTCCTGGTGGGCCGGGACAAGAACTACTACCGGCGGCGCGAGATCATCGAGGCGGCGGCGCTGGTGCGGGCCGTGCTCGATCCCGGCGACCACCTGGCGCTGCTGACCGTGCTGCGCTCGCCGCTGGCCGGGGTGCCGGACGCGGCGCTGATTCCGCTCTGGAGCCGCCGCTTCCCCAAACGGATGACCGACCTCGTCGGCCCCTCCCCGGAGCGGCTCGCGGAGCTGCGCGCCCTGATCGAGGAGGCGGCGCGCGAGGTGCCGCGGGACGTGCCCGGGATCGACAGGGTCAAGGGCTGGGAGAGGAACCTCCAGGCGGCGGTCGAGTCCCTGGCCGTGCTGCGCGAGTCGTTCGCGTCCGACCCGGCGGATGTCTTCGTCGAGCGGCTGCGCCGGCTGACTCTGGTCGAGGCGACCGAGGCGGCCCGCTACCTGGGGCCGTACCGCCTGGCCAACCTCGACCGCTTCTTCCGCCAGCTGCTGTCGGCGATCGAGGACGGCGGCGGCGACGTCTCGGCGATCCTGCGGGCGTTGCGCAAGAGCGTCGCGGAGGCGCGCGAGGCCGAGGAGGGGCGTCCGCAGGACGGCTCCGAGGACGCGGTCCAGGTGCTCACCATCCACGGCGCCAAGGGGCTCGACTTCCGCCACGTCTACCTGATGCAGCTCCACAAGGCCTCGATGGGGGAGAACGGCGGCGGCAAGACCGAGGTGAGCCGGATCGAGCTGCCCTTTGGCGGCGGCACCGTTTACGAGTACCGCCTGTTCGGAGCGCCGACGCTGGGCTTCGACCGGGTCGAGGCCGAGCGCCGCGAGGTGGAGGCCGCCGAAAGGGTGCGGACGCTCTACGTGGCGATGACCCGCGCCAAGGACCGGCTGGTGCTGGCCGGCGTCTGGCCGGACGATCCGTCCCCTCGAACGCCCGAGCAGGCGCGGACGCACCTGGACCTGCTGCTCTCGCGTCCGGGTGGACCGGGCGACCTGCCGGCGCTCTGGGAGGAGGGGATCGGTCTGAGCCGCTGGGCCTTCCCCGATCCCTCCGGAGCGCTCTGGAAGTTCCCCGCCCTGCGGCCGGTGGAGGACGAGGCCGCCGCCTTCGGAGAGACCCAGGGGCCGGTGCTCGCCACGCCGGCCGAAGTGAACCGGGACGCCGCGGTGCTCGCCGCCCGGCGCGCCGAGGCCGAGGAGCGCATGGCGCGGCCGTTCTCCGGCGCCGCCTCGGAAGAGGCCCACGAGCGGCTGCGCGAGCAGATGGCTGAGCGCAGGCTCGGCGAGAGAGAAGAGAGGAAGGGGCGCGCCGCCGCCCTGGAAGACCGGGAGGCGGCGATGGCCGCGGGCGGCGCCATCCACCGGGCCCTGGAGACCTGGGACCTCGCCGCCGAGGTGCGCGCCGAGGCCAAGCGCCAGCGCGCCCTGCTGCCCAGCTCTCTGGAGCTGCTGGTCCAGGGTCCCGACTTCGACCGAGCGCTGCCGCTCGCCCAGGCCCTCCTCGACCGCTTCATCGGGGGGCCGCTGCTCGCGCGCCTGCGCCGTCTGCGCGACCACGTCCTCGCCCGCGAGCTGCCGGTGCTCCTGCCGCCGGGAGACCGGGAGGGCGGACCGGTCGGCTTCGTCTCCGGGGCGGTCGACCTTCTCTATCGGGATCCGGAGACCGGCCGGCTGGTCATCGCCGACTACAAGACCGACGATGTCGAAATCCCCGAGGAGATCGAGCGTCGCGCCGCCGTCTACGCGCCCCAGGGAGCGGTCTACGTCCGCGCGCTCCAGGAGGCCCTGGCGCTCCCGAAGCCGCCGCGTTTCGAACTCTGGTTCCTGCGGGCGGGGCGGGTGGAGCCCGCCCTTCTCGAGTAGCGCGGTCTAGAATACGCCATGAGCCCGACCATCTTCCGCTCGGGCCCCTTTCGGTTCTACTTCTTCTCCCGAGAGGAGCCACGGATGCACGTCCACGTACAATCCGCTGAGGGGGAAGTCAAGTTCTGGCTCGAACCCAAGATAGAAGTCGCCAAGAACCACAAGCTCAGCAGCCGTGATCTACAGAGCATCCGCGAGTTGATCGAGGAGCACGAAGATGAAATCCGAAACGCCTGGAATCGCCACTTCGGAAGCTGAGGTCACCAACATCTCGAAGCACGGTTTTTGGCTCTTTCTGGGAGACCGTGAGCTCTTCCTGCCCTTCGAGGAGTTCCCCTGGTTCAGAAACGCACCCGTCGGGTCCATCCTGAAGGTGGAGCGGCCACAGCCGCACCATCTCTACTGGCCGGATCTCGATATCGATTTGTCCGTGGAGTCTATCGAGGACCCAGAGAGCTATCCTCTCAAGTCCAGAGGATGATGCGGCCTGAAGCTCCGACCTACCATGGACGCGAAATCACGCACGCGTTGATGCCGCCGATGCCCATGGATAGCTTGCCGGCGGGGCCGCGCGAGGCGGCGCAGGGCTCGTCGTAGAGGAAGAGGTCGTGGACCGCGGCGATCGACGGGTTGAGCTCGCCGCCGGCGAGCGGCGTCGGGTAGTGGCGGCCCCGCTCGTATCCCAGATACTGCGCCGTCAGCTCCCAGCCGCCTCCCGCGGACATGCCGTGGCCGAAGGTCCCCTTGCGGGCGGTCACCAGCACCGAGTCGGGGACGACGCCGCGCAGGGTCGCCACCTCCTTGTAATCGCCGGGAGTTGCGGTCGCGTGGAGGTCCCAGGAGCTCAACTCGTCAGGACGGACGCCCGAGATCTCGAAGGCCTGGCGGATGGCCTCGGTCGGCCCCTCGGTCGAGGGGGTGATGATGTGGTCGGCGTCGGAGCTGACCCCCACGGCCAGCGGCTCCATGCCGAGCGGCTTGAAGCCCCGCTCGGTCATGTACTCGTAATCCCCCACGATCCAGAGGGCCGCGCCGCCGGCCACGTGGGTGCCGCGCATGCCGGTCAGCGGCTTCGACACATCGGCGTCGGCCGAGATCACGCGCGCGGCGTAGAAGGCGCCGACCGACAGAGGCAGCGGCGGCGGATCGGTCGCCCCGACGAGCACCGCCTTGGCCTCGCCGCGTCGGATGGTGTCCATGGCAAGCTTCAAGCAAACGCCAAAGGTCGAGCAGGCGGCCACCGGCGCGAAGGAGAGGCCGGTGATCCTGCCGAGCATCGAGATCTGCGCCGCCGGGGTGTTCGAGATGTTCCAGACCAGGTTGGCCGAGACCGAAAGCCACGGCGGCTGCGGCGCCCCCCAGCGCTTCTGGAGCTGTCCGAAACGCCGCTGCTTCTCCTTGAGCAGGCTCATCTTGCCGCTCTCGACCTCGCCCTGGACCGTCAGCCCCTCGATTTCGGCGAGCTCCTGGAGATAGGTCCGTAGGTCGGCGGAGCGGCCGGCCCAGTGGCGCCACCAGGCCCGGTCGGCCTCGTCGCGCTCCTCCGGAGGCAGGGTTTCGGGGCGGACCGGCAGGCCGGGATCGGCCGCCTGCTCTTCAGGGGCTGAGGCCAGGTGTTCCCGCATCTCCGGGTTGCGCTCGGCCCAGAAGCGGTCCCAGCGCCGTTGCGCGCGGTCCATGGCCAGGGCGTTGTCGACGATCGTCTGGATGTTGCCGAGCCCGGTGCCGATGTAGATGTGGGCGGCGGTGCCAAGACGCGTCAGCTCCTCCTCGATCCCTGGGTTCTGCGCCAGCGACTGGATGAAGGCGCCGACGGCGTAGAGCGTCGGGAAGTCCATCTTCTCCTGGAGCTGGCGGAACCGGTTGGGCGGGAAGCGCTCGGCGATCCAGTCGTGGTAGTCGGCGAAGGAGAACTCCGGCGTGCCGACGAGGAAGTTGTTAGGGCCGTAGCCCTGGAACGGCCCGAGCCAGCTCTCGGAGGACTCGAGGTTCCGGGCAAAAGCATCGATGTTAGGCGACCGGGGCGCCACGATTCCCCAGCCGAAGACTCCGACTCTGCGCACGCGGTCTCTCCTCTCGGACCCGGGATTGTGTCACAGAGCGATCGAGTAGGGACCGGTTGGACGTGACGGGCGAGGCCCCGGCGGGGGAGGCCGGGGCCTGGACTGCTCAGTGGATGTGGGATTCGGGGGAAGAGCCCTCGACCACGCTGCGGAGCTCGGCCGCGGCCTCGGTGTCCCCCAAGGTCGCGAACGGGGCTTCGGGCTCGTTCACGGTCACCGAACCGGCCTGCAGCGAGCTGTTGCTCTCCTCGCTCTGCTGGCTCTGGAGACTCTCCTGCTCCTGGAAGCCGTTGCCGCGGTGACGCAGAGCGAGCAGGCGCTGGCCCGCGCCGCTGCCGGCGAGCAGGCCGAGGCCCACGGCGCCGAGCGC
>JBKKAU010000553.1:0-1043 GCA_046714475.1 Thermoanaerobaculia bacterium | reverse complement strand
CCACCACGGCGGCCAGGGCCCCGGCGAGCGCCGCCGGGTCCAGCGGCCCCTCGATCTCGATGCGGCAGCCGGCGCGGAGCGCGGCGGCCCGCTCCGGCGTGCCGGCGAGACGCCACAGGCGCTCCTGCTGCGGCGAGAGCCGGAACCCTTCGATCGCCGTGGTCTCCATGCGCTAGGCCTCCGCTCCCGTCGGCGTGCCCCGGCGCCGGACCCGCTGCTTGAGCATCTGGGCCGCCACGCCGGAGACCTCGGCCGCCTGGGCGCGGCGCTGCTCGGCCTCTTCCTGGTCCAGGGCCGCTTCGAGGTCGGCCACCGTCGCTTCCGGCCTCTCCCCCAGCGCGGCCACGGCGCGCAGGGCGGCGCCCAGCGCGCCCAGCCAGCCTTCGACCGTGGACCTGTCGAAACGGCGCCGGTCGAAGGCGAGCTGGAGGTCGAGCCCGGTCTCGACAGGCACGACCCGCAGGCCCAGGAGATAGTTCGTCGCCACGTCGTAGCGCGGGTTGAGCATGCGCAGCTTGCTGTCCAGCTCCGTGGTGTTCATCGGGAAGTTCCAGAACTCGTAGAGGGTCTCGAAGAGCGGCTGGTCCGCCGGCACCTCGCTCCAGCGCTGGACGTCGACGAGCGGCGTATGGGCGACCTCCAGCAGCGTGGCCTGGAGGTCCTGGAGCGACTTGAACCAGCCGGCGAGGCTCTCCTCGGGGTCGATCCGCACCCGCACGGGGAGGGCGTTGATGAACAGCCCGATGATCGACTCGATACCGGGGATCTCGGCGGGGCGGCTCGACATCGTGATGCCGTAGACCACGTCACGCGTTCCGGCGGCGCGGCCGAGGAGCAACGCCCAGAGCCCCTGCACGACGTTGTTGAGGGTGAACCGGCCTTGACGCGCCACGGCCTGGAGCGCCTCCGTGACCTCGCCGGAGAGCGCCGAGTCCACGCGGTCGTGGTCCCTGGCGCTGCCCTGGGAGCCGTCCGCCGGCCGGTCGGCGCCGACCCGCGTCGGCCGGGTGAAGCCCGACACCCTCCGGCGCCCCAAGGCCACG
>JBKKAU010000552.1:0-10699 GCA_046714475.1 Thermoanaerobaculia bacterium | reverse complement strand
CGCCCGAGGCGGCGGCGCGCCGGGCGTCATCGGCGGCGATCCTGGCGGAGGTGGAAGGGTTGCCGGCGCACGCGGCGTCGGCACGGAGGAGGGGGAGGAGGGCGGGATGAGCTGGAACGCCGATCCGGCGTCGCTGGTCCGGCCCGAGCTGCGGCGGCTCGGCGTCTATCACCTGGACCTGACGCCTTGCCGTCACAAGCTGGACCAGAACGAGGTGCCGTGGGATCTGCCGCGCCGTTTCAAGCGCGGGATGGCCGAGCAACTGCTCGACGCCGACTGGGCCCGCTACCCGGATTTCCACGCCGACGCCCTGCGCCAGGATCTGGGGCGGATCCACGGCTGGCCCTGGGAGGGGGTGCTGGTCGGCAACGGCTCGAACGAGCTGTTGGGGGTGGCGCTCACGGCGCTGGTCCCCCAGGGGGACCCCCAGGGGAGCGAAGTGCTCGGGGTCGAGCCGAGCTTCGGCCTCTACCGCTCGTTCGTCCTGAAAGCCGGCGGCGTGCCTCGCTTCCTGCCGCCGCGGCCGGACCTGTCGCTGCAGATCGAGGAGCTGGAAGCCGAGGTGGAGCGCGACCCCCGCCGGCCGCTGCTGCTCTGCGTGCCGAACAACCCGACGGGGGCCGCCGTACCGCCCGAGCGCGTCGAGGCGCTGCTCGAGAAGATCGAGGCGCCGCTGCTGCTCGACAACGCCTACGGCGAGTTCTGCCGCTGGGACTACCGGCCGCTGCTCGCCCGCCATCCGCACCTGATCCTGTTCCGTACCTTCTCCAAGGCCTGGTCGCTCGCCGGCATGCGGCTCGGCTACCTGCTGGCCCACCCCGCGCTGGTGGCGGAGCTCATCAAGGTGAAGCTGCCGTACAACCTGGGCCACGCCGCGGTGCTCGCCGGCCGGGCCGCCCTGGCCGCCGAAGCCGACGCACGCCGCCGGGTGCGGGTGCTCACCGCCCGCCGGGGGGGTTGGGCCGCGATGCTCTCCGAGGCGGGGCTGGAGGTCTTCCCGTCCGAGGCCAACTTCCTCCTGGCGCGCTGCCCGGACGGCGCCGGCGAGGCGCGGCGGGTGCGCGACGGTCTGGAGCGGCGGGGCATCCGCATCCGCGACGTCGGCTCCTACCCCGGGCTCGCCGGCTGTCTGCGCGTCTCGGTGGGGAGCGGCCCGGCCTTGCGCGACACCCGCCGCGCGTTGCGGCAGATCCGGGAGGAGGCGACGGCATGAGCGCACGCATAGGACTTGTCGAGCGGTCGACCCGCGAGACCCGCATCCGCCTGGCCTTGGACCTCGACGGCGGACCGCGGCGCATCCAGGTGCCGAACGGCTTCTTCGCCCACATGCTGGAGGCGCTGGCGACCCATGGCGGGCTGGGGCTCGACCTGGAGGCCGAAGGGGACACGCACGTCGACCTCCACCACACCGTCGAAGACGTGGGGATCGCCCTCGGCGAGGCGCTGGTTCAGGCGCTCGGGGAGCGCCGCGGCGTCGTCCGCTTCGCCCATGCCTACGCGCCGCTCGACGAGGCGCTGGCCCGCGCCGTGATCGACCTCTCGGGCCGCGGCTTCTTCGTCTACAACGCGCCGCGCGAGGTGGCGGCCGGCTGGGTGACGGCCGAGTTCCCGCTCACCCTGGTCGCCGACTTCTTCCAGGCCCTGGCCGACCGCGGGCGCCTCACCCTGCACCTCGACATCCTGGCCGCCCGCAACGGCCATCACGCCGCCGAGGCCGCTTTCAAGGCCGTGGCGCTGGCGCTGCGGCAGGCGGTCGCGGTTCGTGGCGGGGCCGAGGTGCCGAGCACCAAGGGTACGTTGTCGGCATGAAGGCGCTCATCATCGACGCCGGGGTCGGCAACCTGGGAAACCTGCGGCGGGCCCTGGAGCACGTCGGCGGCGACGTCTGCGACATCGAGGTCACCGCCGACCCGGGCCGGGTGGCGCGCGCCCGTTGTCTCCTGCTGCCCGGGGTCGGGGCCTTCAAGCCGCCACGCGAAGCCGTGCGCGGCGGGGTCGAGGAGGCGTTGCGCGCGGCCCTGGACCAGGGGGCCTGGCTGCTCGGCGTCTGCGTCGGTTTTCAGATCCTCTTCGACGAGGGGGAGGAATTCGGCACGCTCGACGGGCTCGGTCTCCTCTCAGGGCGGATCACCCGTCTGCCCGATACCGTGCCGGTGCCGCACATCGGCTGGAACCGGCTGCACGACCTCGCCGGCCACCCGCTGCTCACCGGACTGAAAGGCCGCTACGTCTATTTCGTCCACAGCTACGCCCCCGAGGGGGTGCCGGACGAGCTCTGTCTCGCCCGCTGCACCCACGGCCGGACCTTCGCCGCGGTGGCGGGGAGAGACCGGGTGATGGGCACGCAGTTCCACCCGGAGCGCAGCGGCGACGCGGGGCTGCGCCTCCTTTCCAACTTCCTGGAGATGGCCCATGGAGCTGCTGCCGGCGATTGACCTGCGCCACGGCCGGGCCGTGCGCCTCCTTCAGGGAGACGACGCGCGGGCGACCGTCTACGGCGACGATCCGGTCGCGGTGCTTGCCGCCTACGGGCGGGCCGGGGTGGGGCGGGTCCACGTGGTGGACCTGGACGCGGCGCTCGGCGAGCCCCCCCAGCGCGGGTTGATCGAGCGTATGGCGGCGGCGGGAGGCCCGGCGATCCAACTCGGCGGTGGGCTGCGCGGCCGGGAGGCGGTCGAATGGGCGCTCGGTGCCGGTTGCGACCGAACCGTGCTCGGCTCGCTCGTGGCCCGCGACCCCGAGGGCTTCGCGGACCTTGCCGGGATCTTCCCGGGTCGGATCGTGCCGGCCCTGGACATCGAAAAGGGGGAGGTCCGGGTGGCGGGATGGAAAGAGGGCGCGGGACGGACGCTGGCCGACCTCTGCGATACCCTGCGCGGCCTGCCCTGTCCGGCGGTGCTGGTGACTGACGTCGAGCGCGACGGCATGATGTCCGGCCCCAACGTGGAATTGGCCCGCCGGGTGGCGGGGATGTCGGGCCTGCCGGCTCTGCTCTCGGGCGGCGTCCATGCCTTGGCCGACCTCGAAGCGGCGCGCGCGGTCCCCGAGATCGGCGGCGTCATCGTCGGCCGGGCGCTCTATGAGAAGGCGTTCACGGTGGAGGAGGCGTTGGCGGCATGCCGGAGCTGACCGGTCTCACCCGCCGCGTGATCCCCTGCCTGGACGTCTCCGGCGGCCGGGTGGTCAAGGGCGTGCGCTTCCAGGACCTGATCGACCAGGGGGACCCGGCGGAGTCGGCGCTGCGCTATGCCGAGCAGGGAGCGGACGAAATCGTCTTCCTGGACATCGGCGCCGCGCCCGAGGAGCGGGACACCGCCCTCGGATGGGTACGGCGGACGGCGGAGCAGGTCTTCGTGCCCCTGACCGTCGGCGGCGGCGTGCGTAGCGACGAGGACGCGCGCCGGTTGCTGCTCGCCGGCGCCGACAAGGTCGGGATCAACTCCGCGGCCGTCGAGCGCCCGGACCTGATCGGCGTCCTCGCCCGCCGCTTTGGCAGCCAGTGCGTGGTCCTGTCGGTCGATGCCCGGAGACGCCCCGGCGGATGGGAGGTGGTCACCCGCGGCGGCCGTCATGCCACCGGGCTCGACGCCCTGCGTTGGATCGCCGAAGGGGTCGAGCGCGGCGCCGGCGAGATCCTGCTGACCAGCATCGACCGTGACGGCACCCAGGGCGGCTACGACCTGGAGCTGATCGCAGAGGTCTCGCGGCGCGTGCCGGTGCCGGTCATCGCCTCGGGTGGGGCGGGGACGGTGGCGCACCTGGCCGAGGCGCTTGCCGCCGGGGCCGCCGCCGTGCTGGCGGCATCGATCTTCCATCAGGGGACCTATACCGTGGCCGAGGTCAAGCACGCGCTCGCCGAAGCCGGTTTCCCCGTCCGTCTGGAGGAGGCTTTATGACCGCCGTCGATCCAGCCGCGCTACGCTACGACGAGCACGGGTTGCTGCCCGTGGTGGTCCAGGACGTGGCGAGCGGCGCCGTCCTGATGCTCGCCTTCGCCGACCGCGAGGCCGTCGAGAAGACGCTGGCGACGGGCCAGGCCCACTTCTGGAGCCGCTCCCGCCGCGCGCTCTGGCGCAAGGGGGAGACCTCCGGCAATGTCCTGGAGGTGGTCGAGGCGCGGGCCGACTGCGACGGGGATGCGCTGCTCGTCCGCGCCCGCCCGGCGGGGCCGGCCTGCCACCGCGGCACCCGGAGCTGCTTCGAGCCCAACGCCGCCCAACTGGAGCTGGGTTGGCTCGCGTCGGTGCTCGCCGAGCGGAGCCAGGCCGACCCCGAGGAGAGCTATACGGCGCGCCTGCTCGCCCGCGGCGTCGAACGCGTGGCTCAGAAGGTCGGCGAGGAGGGGGTCGAGACCGCCCTCGCCGCCGTCGGCGCCGCGGCGTTCGGCGGCCCGGAGCGCCGGACCGCGCTGGTAGGCGAGGCGTCCGACCTCCTCTACCATCTGCTGGTGCTGCTCCAGGCGAGCGGCATCCCCCTGGAAGAGGTGGCGGCGGAGCTGCTCCGGCGTCACGAGAGGAAAGCGAGGTCCGCGAATGCCTCAGGCGAGTAAGACCCGGCGCGCGGTGCCGCACACCCGCGAGTTCCTGGCCGACGGACTGACGCCGCTCGCGGTCTACCGCCGGCTGGCCGGACTGTCGCCCTACCGGTTCCTTTTCGAGAGCGTCACCGGCGGCGAGCGGGTGTCGCGGTTCAGCTTCCTGGGCGCCGCGCCGCGCGAGGTCTATCGCCTGTATCCGGACCGCCTGGAGGTGGAGCGGAGCGGCAAGCGCCGGCGCCTCCCCGGAGAGCCGCTGGAGGCGTTGCGCCGGGTCGTCGACGGCATCGCCGCCGCGCCGGGCCCCATTCCCTTCACCGGCGGCTTCGTCGGCTACTTCGGCTACGACCTGATCCGGCTTGTCGAACGCCTGCCCGGCCGGCCGCCCGACCCGTTCGACCTGCCTCTCGCCCTGCTCGCCCGCTTCGACTCGCTGGTGATCTTCGACCACGCGCTCCAGCGGGTGCTGGCGATCGCCAACGAGATCGAGGGCGAGGTCGAGATGACCGCCGCGGAGAAGCAGCTCACGCAGCTCTCGCGCCTGCTCACCCGCGAGGTGGCCGGGGGCGGCGTCGCCATGCCGGTCCAGCCGCCGGGGCCGCTCCAGGCCGAGCCGAGCCTCGACGGCGAGCGCTTCCGCCGCGCCGTCCGCACGGCTCAGGAGCACATCGCAGCCGGCGACATCTTCCAGGTGGTGCTCGCCCGCCGGTTCACCATCCCGCGCCGGATCGAGCCGCACGCCCTCTACCGGGCGTTGCGCATCGTCAACCCGAGCCCCTACATGGTCCTGCTGGAGTCGCCGGACGTGGCGCTGGTCGGCGCCTCGCCGGAGATGCTGGTGCGCAAGCAGGGGCGCCACCTCGAGACCCGGCCGATCGCGGGGACCCGGCCGCGCGGCATGGACACGGCGGGCGACCAGCGGCTCGCCGAGGACCTGCTGGCCGATCCCAAAGAGCGGGCCGAGCACGTCATGCTGGTCGACCTGGGACGCAACGACCTCGGCCGTGTGGCCGTGCCCGGCAGCGTCCGCGTCCCCAGCTTCATGGAGATCGAGCGCTACAGCCACGTCATGCACCTGGTCTCCGGCGTCGAGGCCGACCTGGAGCAGGGCCGCGACAGCCTGGACACCCTCCTGTCGTGCTTCCCGGCCGGCACCGTCTCCGGCGCCCCTAAGATCCGCGCCATGGAGATCATCGATTCTCTGGAGCCCGAGGCGCGGGGACCGTACGCCGGGGCCGTCGGCTACCTGTCGTTCTCCGGCGACCTGGACACCTGCATCACCATCCGCACCCTGGTCGTCCGGGGCGACGAGACCTCGGTCACCGCCGGAGCGGGCATCGTGGCCGACTCCGACCCGGCGGCGGAGGAGCGGGAGACCGAGAACAAGGCCGCGGGGCTGCTGACCGCGGCGGCCCTGGCCGAAGCGCTGGAGGGATGCGCGTGATCCTGATGGTGGACAACTACGACTCCTTCACCTACAACCTGGTGCAGATGCTGACCGCGGCCGGGTCGGAGGTGGAGGTGCTGAGGAACGACGCTTGCGGCGCCGAGGCGATGCTGGAGCGCGAGCCGCTGGGCATCGTGCTCTCCCCCGGGCCGGGCCGGCCGGAGGACGCGGGGGTCTGCCTCGACCTGCTGCGCCGTCACGCGCCGGTGCCCCTGCTGGGCGTCTGCCTCGGCCACCAGGCCCTGGGGGTGGCGTTCGGCGCCACGGTCGACCGCGCGGGCCGGCTGATGCATGGCAAGACCTCGCCGGTCCGCCACCGCGGCGAAGGCCTCTTCGCCGGTCTGCCCGATCCGTTCGAAGCGACCCGTTACCACAGCCTGGAGGTCAAGGAGGGCACCCTTCCCGAGGAGCTGGAGCCGGTCGCCTGGAGCGACGACGGCACGCTCATGGGCATGCGCCACCGCGAGCTGCCCTACTGGGGGGTGCAGTTCCACCCGGAGTCGGTGCTGACCGCCTCGGGGCCCCGGCTCCTCGCCAACTTCCTGGACTTCTGCCGCGAGCACCGGAGGGACGCGAGATGACCGCCCCGCCCGAGCCCAGGGAGCTGCTGCGCCGCGTGACCGGCGGCGAGAGCCTGAGCCGCGAGGAGACCGAGGAGCTGTTCGGCCAGCTCATGGACGGGCTGGTGAGCGATCCTCTCAAGGCGGCGCTGCTGGTGGCGCTGCGCATGAAGGGCGAGGCGGTCTCCGAGATCACGGGCGCCGCGGCCGCCATGCGCCGGCGGGTGATCTCCATTCCGCACCAGGCCCGGGACGTGGTCGACACCTGCGGCACCGGCGGGGACGGCCGGGGGACGTTCAACATCTCGACCGCCGCGGCCCTGACCGCCGCCGCGGCCGGCGTGCCGGTCGCCAAGCACGGCAACCGCTCGGTGTCGAGCCGCTCGGGCAGCGCCGACGTGCTCGCCGCGCTCGGCGTCAAGATCGACGCCAGCCCGCAGGATTCCGGCCGCGCCCTCGACCAGGTCGGCATCGCCTTCCTCTTCGCCCCGCTGCTGCACCCCGCCATGCGTGAGGTCATGCCGGTGCGGCGCGAGCTGGGGTTGCGCACCCTCTTCAACGTCCTCGGCCCGCTGACCAACCCGGCCGGCGCCCGGCGCCAGCTCATGGGGGTCTACGCCCGGAGCCTGGTCGAGCCGATCGGCCAGGTGCTGCGTGACCTCGGGGCCGAGCACGCCCTGGTCGTCCACGGCGGCGATGGCCTGGACGAGATCACCACCACCGGGCCGACGCACGTCAGCGAGGTGCGCGGCGGCGAGGTGCGGATGTACGACCTGGAGCCCGAGCGCTTCGGTCTGCGCCGCGTCCGTCTGGAAGACCTGGCCGGCGGCAGCCCGGAGGAGAACGCCGAGCGCATGCATCGCGTGCTCGCGGGCGAGGAGGGGCCGCTTTTCGACGTCACGATCCTGAACGCCGGCGCGGCCTTGTACGTGGGGGGCAAGGCGGCGAGCGTCGAGGAGGGGGTCGCTTACGCCCGCGAGGCGCTCGCCTCCGGGGCCGCGGCCCGCAAGCTCGAAGAGCTGAAGGGTTTTTTCGGATGAGCGCACCGGACATCCTGCGGCGTATCGCCGAGCGCCGCCGGGAACGGATCGCCGAGGTGGGGACTGCCGCGACGGGCGCGCCGGACCTCGCCGAGGGCGATCCCATCTCCGTCGCCGACAACCGCTTCCTCGCCGCGCTGTCCGGCCGCCGTTCCGGACCGGCTTCGATCATCGCCGAGATCAAGATAAGCTCCCCCCGGCTGGGGCCGTTCGCCGGCCGTTTCGATCCGGTCGAGCAGGCGCGGACCTACGCCGCTCATGGCGCCGCCGCCCTCTCGGTCGTCGTCGAGCCCGACTTTTTCCAGGGCAGTTACGACCTGCTCGCCGCCTGCCGCGAGGCGAGCGGGCTGCCGGCGATCGCCAAGGACTTCGTGGTCGACCCGGCCCAGCTCGTCTGGGCCCGCCAGGCGGGGGCGGACGCGGTCCTGCTGATCGCCGCGCTGCTCCCGGCGGAGGATCTGGCCTGGTACGCTCGCCTGGCGCGCGGCCTGGGGCTCGTCCCCCTGATCGAGACGCACGACGCCGACGACGTGTCCAAGCTCCTCGGCGAGACCTGGGAGTTGGTGGGCGTCAACAACCGCGACCTGCGGACCTTCGAGGTCGACCTCGGGCAGTCGGTCTCGCTGATCCCCCTCCTCCCCCCGGGGGCGCTGCGGGTGGCCGAGAGCGGCATCCGCGACGCGTTGGATGTCCTGATGCTGCGCGAGAGCGGCTTCGACGCCTTCCTGATCGGCGAGACGCTGCTGCTGGCGGACGATCCCGCGGCCAGGCTCCGCGAGCTGGTCGGCGCGGAGGCGTGACGTGCGGGTGCGGGTCAAGGTCTGCGGCGTCACCGATCCGGCCGGGGCTCTGCTCGCCGTGGAATCGGGGGCCGACTATCTGGGGTTAAACTTCTATCCGCGCAGCCCACGGTTCGTCGACGTCGGCCGGGCGCGCGAGATCGCGGCGGCGGTGCGGGGGCGGATCGCGCTTGTCGGCGTCTTCGCCGGCCGTTCCACGGCCGAGATCGAGGAGATCTCCGGGCGCGTCGGGCTCGACCTGGTGCAGCTGAGCGGCGACGAAGGCCCGGCCGAAGTGGCGCCGTTCGCCGGCCGGGCGATCAAGGTGTTCCGGACCGGCGGCGATCCGGGAGCCGAGGCGCTCGCCGCCTTCCCCGGAGTCTGGGGCCTGCTGTTCGACGCCCCGCACGGCTCGCTCTACGGCGGTACCGGGGCAGCCTGGGACTACGCCTCGATCGCCGCGGTGGCCATGGACCGGCGGGTCTTCCTGGCCGGCGGGCTCGGGCCGGACAACGTACGGCGGGCGGTCCAGGCCGTCCGTCCTTTCGCGATCGACGTCTGCTCGCGGGTGGAGTCCGCCCCGGGCGTCAAGGACCCCGAGCTGCTGCTGCGGCTCTTGCAAGAGGTGAGGCATGGCGAGGACACGACCAGTCCCTGACCCGGCGGGCTACTTCGGCGATTACGGCGGCCGTTTCGTCCCCGAGACGCTGATGGAGCCCCTGGCGGAGCTCTCCCGCGCCTACGACCACGCGCGGCGCCAGCGCGCGTTCCGCCGCGAGCTGGCGGAGGAGCTGCAGAACTACGCGGGGCGGCCGACGCCGCTCTATTTCGCGGCGCGCCTGACCCGCGAGCTCGGCGGCGCCCGCATCTTACTGAAGCGCGAGGACCTGCTGCACACCGGCGCGCACAAGATCAACAACGCCATCGGCCAGTGCCTGCTGGCGCGCGCCATGGAGAAGCAGCGGGTGATCGCCGAGACCGGGGCCGGCCAGCACGGCGTCGCCACCGCCACCGCCGCCGCCTTCCTGGGCCTCTCCTGCACCGTCTACATGGGCAGCGAGGACATGCGCCGGCAGCGTCTGAACGTCGACCGGATGCGCCTGCTGGGCGCCGAGGTCGTGCCGGTCGACGCCGGCACCCGGACGCTCAAGGACGCCATCAACGAGGCGTTGCGCGATTGGGTCACCCATGTCCGGACGACCCACTACGTGCTCGGCTCGGTCCTGGGGCCGGACCCCTATCCCCGCATGGTGCGCGACTTCCACCGGGTGATCGGTGACGAGGCGCGGACGCAGCTCAAGAAGCAGGCTGGCACCGAGGCGCCGGATCTGGCGGTGGCTTGCGTCGGCGGTGGCAGCAACGCCATCGGCCTCTTCACGGCGTTCCTCGGCGACCGCCGGGTCCGCCTGATCGGCGTCGAAGGCGGCGGGCGCGGCGCCGGCCGCGGAGAGCACGCCGCCCGCTTCGGCCGGGGCTCCATGGGCGTCCTCCACGGCACCCGCACCCTGGTGCTCCAGGATCCCGAGGGGCAGATCGCGACCACGCACTCCGTCTCCGCCGGGCTCGACTACCCCGCGGTGGGGCCGGAGCACGTCTGGCTTCAGAAACAGGGTAGAGTGGAGTACACCTCGGCCACCGACGAGGAGGCGGTCGCCGCCTTCCACCTCCTCGCCCAGACCGAAGGGATCCTCCCGGCGCTCGAAAGCGCGCACGCGCTCGCCGAGGCGGTCCGGCATGCGCCGCGGCTCTCGTCGCGCCGCATCGTCCTGGTCAACCTGTCAGGCCGGGGGGACAAGGACGTCGAGTCGGTGATCGCCTTCGATCAGGAGAGGGCGGACCGGGAGCAGGGGGGAGCGGAATCATTCGCCGAGGCGGCCACGCGGCGTCAGCCGCCGGTCGTCAGGGAGAGCCGATGAGCGCCATCGACGACGTCTTCTCGCGGTGTGCCGAGGAGGACCGGGCGGCCTTCATCCCGTTCCTCATGGCCGGAGACCCGAGCCTGGAAGCGACCGCCGCCCAGCTTGAAGCCGTAGCCGCCGGCGGCGCCGACATCGTGGAGCTGGGCGTGCCGTTCAGCGATCCGATCGCCGACGGCCCCGTCAACCAGCGGGCCGCGGTGCGGGCGCTCGCGTCGGGCACCAAGATGTCGGGCATCCTTCAGCTCGTGGCCCGGCACCGGGACCGCCTCGGCATCCCCATCGTCCTCTTCACCTACATCAACCCCATCCATGCCCGCGGGGTCGAGCGCTTCGCCGAGCAGGCCGCGGCCTCGGGCGTCGACGGCGTGCTCTGCGTCGACCTGCCGCCGGAGGAGGGGGAGCGCGATTTCATCCCGGCCC
>JBKKAU010000551.1:0-2513 GCA_046714475.1 Thermoanaerobaculia bacterium | reverse complement strand
ATGTCATCCTGAGCGAAGCGAAGGACCTGGGCGGGGGCATTCCCAACCCCCAGGTCCTTCGCTCCGCGGAGGATGACAAGGGGGGGGGTGTTCTCGCGGAGCTTGCGGGGAGGAGCGATCTGCGGCTGCGCGATGTCCTTGCCGCCATGGCGGGTTCCGAAGAGGAAGGGCTCCACGTCACCTCGATCGGCTTCCCGACCGCCAACCGCCCCGAGGTGCTGGAGCGCGGCCTGCGGAGCTACGCCGAGGCCTCCCGGCACCGCCGGTTCGTCGTCATGGACGACTCGCGCGACCCGGCGGTCCGCGAGGAGTACCGGCGGCGTCTCGGCGGGCTGCGGCGGGAGCTGGGGGTGGAGATCGTCTACGCCGGGCTGGAGGAGAAACGCCGGTTCGTCGACGCTCTGACGGCGGAGGGAATCCCTTCCGAGGTGTCGCGGATCGCGTTGCTCGACCCCGAAGGCATCGGGCTCACCGTCGGCGCCAACCGCAACGCCCTGCTCCTGCAGACGGTGGGGGAGGGGGTGCTGAGCGTCGACGACGACACGCTGAGCCAGGTCGCGCCGCCGCCCGATGAGCAATCCGGCGTGGCCTTCCTCTCCGGCACCAGCCCGGGCACCGCCTTCCTCTCCGGACGCGACCCCGGCGAGGTCTGGGCCTTCCCCGACCGCGCCGGGGCGCTCGGCTCCGTCCCGCTCCAGCCGGGAGACCTGGCGGGGCTGCACGAGAGCGCCCTGGGCCGGCCGCTGCGGTCATGGCTCGCCGGGTTTGACCCGGAATCGCCGGTAGATCTCGCCGACGGCGACCCCGGCTTCCTGCGCCGCCTCGAGGAGGGAGGGCGGGTGCGGATCACCACCAACGGCTGGGTGGGCGACTGCGGCTGGCACTCGCCGACCTTCTACATGCTCCTGACCGGCGAGTCCCGGCGGCGGCTGCTGCGCTCGGAGGAGGGCTACCGCGCCGGCACGGCGAGCAAGGAGATCGTCCGCTATGTCCCGCGGCCGACCGTGGGCAACGGCGACTCCTTCATGGCCACCCTGTTCACCGGCCTCGACAACCGCGGGCTGCTGCCGCCGTTCCCGCCGGTGCTGTGGGGGGAGGATCTGTTGTTCGGCATCACCCTCCAGCTCTGCTTCCGCGACGCCCGCGTCGGCCATCTCCCCTGGGTCGCCGCGCACGCGCCTCTGGAGTTCCGCGCCTTCTGGCCGGGCGAGATGACGCGCAGCGCCTCCGGCGTCGACCACTCGCGGATGGTCTCGGCCCTGCTGGACGGTTTCGACCCCGATCCTTCAGGCGATCCCGAGACCGAGCTGCGGCGATTAGGGGATTGGCTGGCCGGGCTGGGCCGCATGGAACCGGCCGCGTTCGACGACCTGGCGCGCCGCAGCGTCCTCGCCCGCGCCGCCGCCTTCGCCGCCGAGCTGGAGCGGCGATTGGATACTTCAGAGGATGCGGGACCGGCCGCCGAGCTGTGGGCGGCGGACGTCCGCCGCTATCTCGACCTGCTGCGGCGGCACGCGGCCGGGCCGGAGATCGCCGTGCCACTCGACCTGCTCTACGGCCGGAGCGTGGACGAGGCCCGGCGCCTGGCCCAGAAGCTCCTGCTCCACCACGGCCTGCTCCTCGCGGGCTGGCCCGACCTCGTCGAAGCGGCGCGCGCCCTCAAAGCCCGAGGCCGGGAGCTGGCGGAGGAGGTGCGATGATCGGCGACAGGATCGCGGCGCTCCCTCCCTCGCGACGGGCGCTCCTCGAGCTGCTGCTCGTCGAGGAGGTCGCGGCGCGGCCGGCGGAGGTGATCTCCCGTTCCTCGACGGGCCGGACCGCCCCGCTCTCTTTCGGTCAGCAGCGGCTCTGGCTGCAGGACCGGATGGAGCCCGGCAGCGCCGCCTACAACACCGCCAACGCGCTGCTCCTGCGCGGGCCGGTCGATCCGGCCCTGCTGCGCCGCTGCTTCGCCGAGATCGCGGCGCGCCATGAGGTCCTGCGCACCACCTTCGCCGCCTCCGGCGGCGTGCCGGTCCAGGTCATCGGCCCGCCGGGGCCGGTCGGCCTGCCGGTGACCGACCTCTCCGGTCTCGAGGAGACGGCGCGGACCGCCGAGCTGCGGCATATCCTGGACGAGGAGGTCCGGCGGCCGTTCGACCTGGGGCTGGGGCCGCTCCACCGCCCGCGGCTGATCCGGCTGGCGCCCGCCGAGCACGCGCTGTTGATCGTCCTGCACCACATCGTCTCGGACGCCTGGTCCATGGGGGTGCTCACCCGCGAGCTGGCGGCGATCCACGCCGCCTTCGCGGCCGGCAGGCCGTCTCCCCTGCCGCCGCTGCCTCTCCAGTACGCCGACTTCGCCGTCTGGCAGCAGCGCTTCCTCGCCGGGCCGGAGCTCGCGGAGCAGCTCCAGTGGTGGCGCGAGCGCCTGGCCGGCACGCCCGAGAGGCTGGAGCTCCCGCCCGACCGGCCGCGCCCGGCGGTGCGGCGCTTCCGCGGCGGCATGCGCACCGCGCGGCTCGACCGCGACC
>JBKKAU010000550.1:0-3326 GCA_046714475.1 Thermoanaerobaculia bacterium | reverse complement strand
GTACTCGGGGAGGCGGTCCGCCAGCCAGGCGCGCAGGCGCGGGACCAGGGTGCGCGCGATCACCCCCTGGAGCGGGTTGTTGGTGAGGGCCGCCGCGTCCTCGGCCGCCTCTTCCGGTCCCCAGACCGGGACGGGCGCGCCAGCCTTCCAGAACAGCGCGTCGCAACGGCCGACCTCTCCCGAGCTCCGCACTTCGACCTCGTAGCCCAGCTCGCGGCCGAGCGCCGAAAGGTCCTCGGGCTCCACGCCGCTGGCCGGCAGGCCGGCCAGGACGCGCCGGAGCCCCCCCATGGCTTCGGCGTCGTCCGGCCGCTCCAGCCACTCGAGGGTCGCGGCCTCTTCCCGCAGCCGGTCGTCCGGGACGCCCCGCACGCCGATCCGCGTGGGCCGCTCCACGGCCAGGAGCTCGCGGAGCCGCGCCGGGGAGAGCCCTTCGGCGTTCCAGTCCAGCCAGGCCGCCGCCGGTCTTTCGGGGGAGTCCGCGGACCCCAGGTGGAGGACCGCGTCGAACCGGAAACGGGTCATCTCGTTGCGGTCGCGGCCCCGCTTGAGCTGGACCTCGACCCGGTCGACCCCGGGAAGGCGGCCGCGGAGAGCGGTGAAGAACCGCGGATCGACGAGCAGCTCCTCTTCCTGCGCGGCGCGCTGGCGGATGCGGCGGTCGAGCTGGGCGCGGGTCAGCCCGTCGGGCGCCTGCCAGAGCTGGAGGGAGGCGTGGAAGGCGCGCAGCAACGGCAAGCCGCGCACGTCGCCCACGAAGACGAAGCCGCCGGGGGCGACCGCGCGGACTGCCCCCTCCACGACCCGCCGCAGGTAGTCGGCGCCGGGGAAGTGCTGGGTCACGGAGTTGAGGATCACCGCGTCGAACGAGCCGGGCTCGATGCCGCTCCAGTCGTCCGCCGCCCGCCGGGCGAACGTGACCCCGGGGAGGTTGCGGGCGGCGGCCTGGCGGCGGACGTAGCGCAGGCTTTCCGCGGAGAGGTCGGTCGCGTGATAGGACCCGCAGCGCGGGGCGATGCGGAAGAGCAGCATGCCGGTGCCGCAGCCGATCTCCAGCACCCTGCCGAGCCTGTGGTCTTCCCCCTGAGCCAGGATCCGCTCCACGGTCGACTCGACCCAGGCACGCATCTCCGCGTCGGGGAGGGGCTCGCCGGTGTAGCTGCTGGTCCAGCCGGCCAGGTTGAGGGTGGCGTCGTCCGGCTCGCCGGATGCGCGGCTGTAGACCTCGTCGTAGACCGCCTGCCAGCGGCCGACCTGGGCGGCGGGATCGTCCTCGCCGGAGCCGCCGCCGGTGGACGGACCGGTGTACCGGGGGTCCTGCACCACGTAGGCGACCAGGCGCTTGTCGCCGCGGGGACCCTCCTCCTGCCGGGCGACCGCGACCGCATCGCGGACCGCCGGGTGCTCGAGCAGCGCCGTCTCGATCTCGCCCAGCTCGATCCGGTACCCCCGGACCTTGACCTGGCGGTCGATCCGGCCGAGGAACTCGATGTTGCCGTCGGCGCGGAAGCGGGCGCGGTCGCCGGTGCGGTAGAGCCGCCCGCCGGGCTCCTCGCCCTGGGGATCGGGGAAGACCTTCGAGGCGGTCAGCTCCGGGTCGCCCGAGTAGCCGGCCAGCAGGCACCCGCCGCCAATGTAGAGGTCGCCGGGCACGCCGATCGGGCAGGGCTCCAGGTTGGCGTCGAGGACCAGGTACCGGGCGTTCGGGATCGGCCGGCCGTAAGGGACGCTGACCCAGTGCGGCGCCAGCTCCCCGACGGCGAAGGAGTTGGACCAGACGGTGGCCTCGGTCGCGCCGCCCAGGGCGATCACCCGGGCGTTTGGGAAGGCCTCGCGGATCGCTCCGGGGAGGGGGAGCGGGATCCAGTCGCCGCTCAGGAAGACGCGGTGGAGACGGCTCCGGTCCCCTCCGGCGGCGGACAGGAACGGCGCCACCTGAGCCAGCGCCGCCGGCGCCGAGTCCCAGAAGGTGACCGGCTCCCGGCAGAGCACGCCCGCCAGGGCCGCGGGGTCCCGCACCTCGTCCCCGGAGGCGACCCGCACGGCGCCGCCCGCGGCCAGGATGCCGAACACGTCGTAGACCGAGAGGTCGAAGGCGAGCGAGGTGACGAACAGCAGGCGGTCGCCGGGGCCGACGTCGAAGGTCCGGTTGACCCAGTGGATCAGGTTGACGACCGGCCGGTGCTGGACCATGACGCCCTTGGGGACGCCGGTCGAACCCGAGGTGAAGATCACGTACGCGAGCGCTTCGGGGTCGTCCGCCTCCGAGGGCAGTTCCGCCTCCAGCTCCAGCTCCTCCAGGGTCCAGAACCGGGTTCCCCCGGCAGCCTTGCCGGCGGTCCGCCGCGACGGGTGGGCGAGCGCGTGCGGGACAGCCAGGGACGAGAGGACCGTGCCGGTCCGCGCCTCGGGCCAGGCGGAGTCCAGGGGGACGTAGAAGCCCCCGGCCCGGAGCACGCCGAGGAGGACCACGATCATGTCCGCCGAGCGCTCCAGGGAGACGGCGACCGGGACGCCCGGACCGACGCCGAGCGACCGCAGGCGCCGGGCCAGCCGCGCGGACTCCAGGTCCAGCTCGCGATAGGTGAGGGTGCGCTCCGCCGACAGGACCGCGGCGGCGTCCGGCGTGCGCGCCGCCTGCGCCGCGAACAGGCCGTGGATCGTGGCGCAGGCGGGGACGGGAGCGAGCGTGTCGTTCCACTCGGCGAGGAGCTGGAAGCGTTCCCCGGGAGAGAGCAGCGGCAGGCGGGAGATCCGCCGCCCGGGGTCGGCCACCACCCCGGCCAGGAGGTTGTGGAGATGCCCGGCCAGACGGTCCACGGTCGGGGCGTCGAACAGGTCGGTGCGGTACTCGAGCCAGCCGGAGACCTCGCCGGACCTCTCGGTGAGCTGCAGGTTGAGGTCGAAGTTGGCGCTCCGGCTCTCGATCTCCAGCGGGGTAAAGGTGAGCCCCGGCAGCTCGATCACCGTGCGCGGCGCGTTCTGCAACACCAGGGTGACCTGGAAGAGCGGGGTGCGGCTCAGGTGGCGCTCCGGCTGCAGCTCCTCCAGCAGCTTCTCGAACGGGAGATCCTGATGGAGGTAGGCCGCCAGCGCCGCCTCGCGCACCCGCCCCAGCAGCCTGGAAAAGGCCGGGTCGTCCCCCAGGCTGGCGCGGAAGGCGAGCAGGTTGAAGAACATGCCGATCAGCCGCTCGACCTGGATGCGGGTGCGGTTGGCGACCGGTGTGCCGACCAGCAGCTCCTCCTGTCCGGTGTAGCGGTGGAGGAGGGTCTGGAACGCGGCCATCAGGACCATGAAGAGGGTGGCCCCGCGCTCCCGGCCGA
>JBKKAU010000549.1:0-15471 GCA_046714475.1 Thermoanaerobaculia bacterium | reverse complement strand
GGGCGAGGGGTGGCGGGAGAGGGGGGCCAGGGGGGTGAGGGCCTCCACGGGGCGGGGCGAGCTCCAGGGGCTTACAGGCCACCCGCCGGTCGCGCCGCGGGCGCCGTCGCCGGCGTCGGCAGCGCGGTGGCGACGTCGACCGCGATGCGCCAGGCGCCCCCCTGCCGCGACCAGATCCGCATGTAGTAGCCGGGCGCGCTCGCCTTCTCCATCTGGAAGGTCCCATAGGTGTAGCCGAGGTCGCCGGCCTTCGAAACGTCGCCGCCGAGCGGCTGCCAGCTCCACCGGTCGGCGCTGGCGGACAAGGAGGCGCGGACCGCCTCCAGTCCGAGCGCGGGCAGCGACCCGTCGCGATAGAACCGCGGCTCCTCGGCCAGACGCTCCGCATAGGCGGCGGCCGTCCCCTGGGCCGACGAGGCCCGCGAGAGCTCGCGGTCAGCCTCCAGCAGGGACGCCAGGTTGGGCGCGCCTTCGCCGGGGTAGGTCTTCACCGGGATCGGGGCCGCCGGGCCGTCGACCCGGGGCGCCGAGGCGGCCGGGACCGGGTGGGAGACCCCGGCGTCCATCACCACCTTCCAGGGACCGTCGGGCCGCCTTTTCCAGACGGAGATGAACTGGCCGTGGCCGGTCACCTCGCCGCTGCCGTTCATGCGCAGCTCCCACGGGCCGGTCGTCCACCCCAACTCGCCGGAGCGGGAGATCTGGGCCTGCACCGGCCGCCATACCAGGACCACCGGCGACGGCGGCGTCTTCGCCGCCCGCCACCAGTCCTTGCCGGCGACGGGGCCGGGCCGGAAGAGGATGCCGTCGTCGGCCAGGAAATTCAGGAACGCCTCGCGCATCCCTTTCCGCACGGACCAGCTCGAGAAAGCGCGCTCCGCCTGGACCAGGGAGTCCAGGGTCGGCTGGAGGTCGTAGCCCTGGGAGAGGCCGGCGGCGGCCCATCCCAGGAGGACGGCGCAAAGGAGTACAGCTTTCTTCATCAACCCTCCTTGTTCCGAGGGGATGGTACTACGGCAGCTCGATGCGCCGCCCTTCGAGGAAGGTGGCGACCGGCCGGCCGCGGAGCGTCCAGCCGTCGAACGGCGTATTGCGGGACTTGCTGCGGAACGCGCTCGCCCGCACCGTCACCGGCTCGTCCAGGCGGAAGACGGTGACATCGGCGGGCATGCCGGGCTTCAGGCTGCCAGCCGGGAGGTTGAGGACGCGGGCCGGGCCGGTCGAGAGCAGCTCGATCAGGCGCGGCAGGCTGATGATCCCCGGCTGGACCAGCCGGTCGAGGCAAAGGCCGAGCGTCGTCTCCAGGCCCAGGATGCCGAACGGGGCGGCGCTGAACTCGACGTCCTTCTCGTCCGGGTGGTGCGGCGCGTGGTCGCTCGCGATGACGTCCACCGAGCCGTCGGCGAGCCCCTGGAGCAGCGCCTCGCGGTCGCGCTCCGAGCGCAGCGGCGGCTTCATCTTGCACCCGGTCGAGAAGCCGCTCTTGGCCACCTCCTCGTCGGTCAGCCCCAGGTGGTGCGGCGTGACCTCGCAGGTGACGCGGAGACCCTGGGCCTTGGCGCGCCGCACCAGCTCCAGACAGCGCGCCGTGGACAGGTGCGCCACGTGGTACTTGCCGCCGGTGTCCTCGGTGAGCAGGATGTCGCGCGCCACCATCACGTCCTCGGCCGAGCCGGGGATGCCGGCGAGCCCCAGGCGGGTCGACCACTCCCCTTCGTGCATCACGCCCGAGCCCGAGAGGTTGAGGTCCTCGGCGTGCTGGATCACCGGGATGTCGTAGTGCTGAGCGTAGAGGAGGGCGCGGCGCATCAGCTCGGCGTTCATCACCGGCTTGCCGTCGTCCGAGACGGCGACCGCGCCGGCCGACACCATGTCGCCGATCTCCGCCATCTCCTCCCCCTTGAGGCCCTTGCTCACCGCGCCGATCGGGTGGACGCGGGCGTAGGGGTGGCGGCGTGCCTCGGCCAGGATGTGCTCGGTGATCGACCGGCTGTCGTTGGCCGGCTCGGTGTTGGCCATGCAGGCGACCGCGGTGAAGCCGCCGGCCGCGGCGGCGATGGCGCCGGTGCGCACCGTCTCCTTGTACTCCTGCCCGGGCTCGCGCAGGTGGACGTGCATGTCGATCAGACCGGGAGCGACCACGAGGCCCGCGGCGTCGAAGACTTCGGCGTCCTTGGGCGGCTTGATCTTGCCGTCGATCTTCACGACCGCGCCGTCCTCGATCAGCAGGTCGGCCGGGCCGTCCAGGTCCTGGGTGGGGTCGACCACCCGGCCGCCGCGGATTAGCAACCGAGCCATCTCAGGCGCCCTCCTCGTGGACGCCCGAGAGCAGATAGAGGACGGCCATGCGCACCGAGACGCCGTGGGTCACCTGCTCCAGGATCACCGAGTAGGGGCCGTCGGCGACCTCGCTGGCGATCTCGACGCCGCGGTTCATCGGGCCGGGGTGCATCAGGATGACGTCCTCCTTGGCGGCCTTGAGCCGCTCGGCGGTGAGGCCGAAGAGCCGGAAGTACTCCTTGACCGAGGGGAAGGCCATCCGCGCCTGCCGTTCGAGCTGGACGCGCAGCATCATCACCACGTCGGCGCCGCGGATCCCCTCCTCCAGCGTGTAGGCGGCCTTGACGCCCATCTTCTCGATCTCGACCGGCATCAGCGTGCGCGGCCCGGCGACCGTCACCTCGGCGCCCATCTTGGTCAGCAGGTGGATGTTGGAGCGCACCACCCGGCTGTGCTCGATGTCGCCGACGATCGCCACCTTGAGGCCGGCGAGCTTCCCCTTGTGGCGGCGGATCGTGTAGGCGTCGAGGAGGGCCTGGGTCGGGTGCTCGTGGGCGCCGTCGCCGGCGTTGATGACCCCCGCCTTGAGCCGCCGCGCCAGCATGTGCGGCGCACCCGGGTAGCGGTGGCGGATGACGATCAGGTCCGGCGCCATGGCCTGCAGGTTCATGGCGGTGTCGACCAGGCTCTCCCCCTTCTCCAGGGCCGAGCCGGAGGCCGAGAAGTTGAGGTTGTCGGCCGACAGGCGCTTTTCGGCGATCTCGAAGCTCGACCGGGTGCGGGTCGAGGCCTCGAAGAAGAGGTTGAGCACGGTCTTGCCGCGCAGCGTCGGCACCTTCTTGATCGGCCGCTCGCCGACCTCGCGGAAGGTCTCGGCGGTGTCGAGGATCAGCTCGATCTCGGCCGGGGAGAGCTCGGCGATCCCCAGGAGGTCCTTGCGGCTCCAGCGTACAGTGTCGCGGGCCATCAGCGGGTCGAGCGCTCCATGATGCGGACCTGGTCGGCGCCATCGGTGGCCTGGAAGGAGACCTCGACCACTTCGTCGCGCGACGTGGGCACCACCTTGCCGACCACGTCGGCCTGGATCGGCAGCTCGCGGTGGCCGCGGTCGATCAGCACGGCGAGCCGCACGGCGCGCGGCCGGCCGTAGTCCACCAGGTGGTCGAGGGCGGCGCGCACGGTGCGGCCGGTATAGAGGACGTCGTCGCAGAGCACGACCAGGCAGTCGTCGATGGGGAGCGGCAGATGGCTCTCCTTGACCTGCGGCTGGTGCGAAATGACCGAGAGGTCGTCGCGGTACAGGCTGATGTCGAGGGCGCCCTGGGCGACGGGGTGCCCCTCCATGCGCTCGATCTCCTGGGCCAGAAGCTCGGCGAGCGGCACGCCGCGGGTACGGATGCCGACCAGCACCAGGTCCGAGGAGTCGTTGCGCTCGACGATCTCCCCCGCCATGCGACGAATGATGCGCGCCATCTGCTTGGCGTCGAGGATCGTCGTCTTCGGCGTCAGGGTCTTCGCCACGGGGGACCTCCGCTGGCCAGTGAATCCGCGGCATGGTATGGAAGCGGGCGGGGCTTGTCAACGAAACGCCGTCTGCTAGTCTGGGGGCCATGCGCACCTCCGCCGAGGCCGCTACGATGTGGCAAGATCGTCCCCGTCTGAGCCGTGAGCAGGAAGACCGCTTCTTCGAGGGAGCGGAGGAGGCCACCCGGTTCTTCATGGGCGAGTCCGACGTCCAGCGCGCATTGGAAAAGATCGCCCGCCTGCTCGAGCGCGACGGTATCCCCTACGCGGTCCTCGGCGGCATGGCGCTCAACGCCTACGGCTACCGCCGCTTGACGGTCGACGTGGACGTGCTGCTGACCCGCGAGGGACTGGAGGAGTTCCAGGGCAAGCACCTGGGCCTCGGATACGTCCAGAAGTTCCCCGGGAGCAAAGGGCTGCGCGACACCGAGAACGGCGTGCCGATCGACGTCGTCCTCGCCGGCGACTACCCGGGCGACGGGCTTCCCAAGCCGGTATCCTTCCCCAACCCTGCCGCCGTGGCCGTACGCGGCGAGCGGATCGCCCTGCTGCCGCTGCCCCTCCTCGTCGAGCTGAAGTTGGCCTCGGGGATGAGCGCGCCGCACCGGCTCAAGGACCTGGCGGACGTGCTGGAGCTGATCCGCGTCCAGAAGCTGCCCGTCGAGCTCGCCGACGAGCTCGACCCGTACGTCCGCGAGAAATACCTGGAGATCTGGCGGGCGGCCCAGACGGCGGACCGGGAGTAGGCACGATGCGCCGCCGCGAGGTCACCTTCCTGGTCCTGTTCGTCCTTCTATTGGGCGGCAGCTTCTCGCTGATCTCCTACGGCTGGGTCAACGACCACGTCGTCGAGCCGTTCACCGGCCTGGTGGCCAAGGCGAGCGGCGCCGTGCTCGGCGTGCTGGGGCAGGACGTCCAGATGTACGGCACGATCATCCGCAGCCCCCGGTTCGCGGTGAACATCCGCAACGGCTGCAACGGCGTCGAGGCCATGCTGATCTTCCTCGCCGCGGTCCTGGCCTTCCCCGCCCCCTGGCGCTCGCGCCTGACCGGGCTGGCCCTGGGCATCGTCGCCATCCAACTCGTCAACCTGGTCCGCGTCGTGGCGCTGTTCCTGACCGGCGCCTACTTCCCGCGCTTCTTCGACACCTCCCACACGGTGGTCTGGCAGACGGTCGTCATCCTCTTCAGCGTGCTCCTCTGGATCGTCTGGGCCCGCCGTTTCGCCGCCCCCGCGCCGGCCGAGCCGGCGAGCTGATGCCCCCGCCGCCCCAGGACAATCCAGCGGACCGCCGCTGGACTCAGCGCTTCCTCCGCAACGCCCTGCTCTGGCTGGCGCCGGTCTGGCTGGTCTGGACGCTGCTCACCCCCGCTTACAACCGGTTCCTCCTGGGCGCGACCGAGAACCTCCTGCACCTGTTCGAGAGCCCGGACGTCACCGACCTCGAGCGGCATCCGAGCAGCCGGCACGAGGCCTACATCGCGCGGCGCGACTTCCCGCCCAAGCGCAGCCTGGTCCGCCAGCTCCGGGTCACCGACCTGCACTTCCACTTCGTGCTGCTCGGCGCGCTGTTCCTGGCCGTGCCCGGCATCCCGGCGCGGCGGCGGCTGGAGAACCTCGGCCTGGCCTGTCTCGCGACCGTCTTCTTCGACCTGCTGCTCTTCGCCGTCTGGGTGAAATCGGTCTACGCCATCCAACTGGGAGACTGGAGCCTCGCCCACTACGGGCCGGCCGCCCGCAATTTCTACGGCCTCGCCAAGCACCTGCTCGACCTCCCCTTCAAGCTGGCCCTGCCGCTGCTGCTCTGGGCCGGGTTCTACCTGGAAATGCTCCTGGGGCCTCTCCCCTCCCCCTCTCCAGCCGGTAGAATCCAGGGGACATCCCGGAGGAAACGATGATCCGCCCGAGACTCCAGAAGCTCCCGCCCGCGCTGCTGCTCGCCGTCCTGCTGACGGCTTTGGGTTGCAAATCCACCCCGCCGCAGCCCGCCCAGGTCGACCTGACCCTGCTGTCGACCAACGACTTCCATGGCGGCCTGGAGGCGACCGGGGCCAAGCACCGCGACGGCCGTCCGATCGGCGGTGCCGCCTTCCTCGCCGCGCTGATCGAGCGTGAGAGGCAGGCCGACCCGGAAGGCACCTTGCTCCTCGACGGCGGCGACATCGTCCAGGGCACCGCGCTCTCCAACCTCACCCAGGGGCGGGCGACGATCGATTTCTACAACCTCGCCGGGTATGACGCGGCCTCCCTCGGCAACCATGAGTTCGACTGGGGCGTGCCCGTCCTGGTCGACCGCATCGCCCAGGCGAAGTTCCCGCTTCTCGCCGCCAACATCGAGGAGAAGAGCACCGGCCGCGCGCCGCCCTGGGCGAAGCCCTACCAGATCTTCAAGAAGAAAGGGCTGCGGATCGCCGTCATCGGCCTGATCACGCCGGATACCCCGAACGTCACCCTGCCGCGGAACGTCGAGCCCTACCGCTTCCTCGACCCCGTCGAGGTGGCGAACCGGCTGATCCGCGAGCTGGTCCCGTCCCGCGCCGACCTGGCGGTGATCGTCACCCACATCGGCGGCGAGCAGAAGGAAGGCGGCCCGGTCACCGGCGAGGTGGTCGAGCTGGCCGAAGGGGTCCAGGGAGAGGCGGCGATCGTCGCCGGCCACACCCACCAGGTCGTGGCGGGCGACGTCGGCGGCGTGCCGGTCGTCGAGGCCGGCTCGAACGCCCGCTATCTGGGCAGGATCCGCCTGCGGGTCGACCGCAAGAGCCGCCGCGTCCTCGAAGGACGCGCCGACGTCCTCCCCGTCTACAGCGACGAGCTCACCGCCGATCCCGAGGTGGCCGCGATGATCGCCAACCATTCCCGGGAGATCGAGCCGCGCCTGGCCGAGCAGTTGGGCGAGGCCGAAGTGCTCCTGGAAGCCGCGCGCCGCGAGTGCCCGATGGGCAACCTCCTCGCCGACCTGATGCGGCAGACGGCCGGAACCGACCTCGCCTTCCAGAACCCGGGCGGCGTCCGCGCCTCGATCGACGCCGGGCCGATCCAGTACCGCGAGGTCTACACCGTCATGCCGTTCGACAACACCATCGTGACCCTGGAGATGACCGGCGCCGAGGTGAAACAGCTCCTGGAGCAGGCGGCAGGCAAGGTCGGCTTCCTCCACGTCTCGGGTCTCAAATACGCCGTCGATCCGACCCGACCGGAGGGCTCCCGGGTGACGCTGCGCACCCCGCTCGAAGAGGCCCGCACCTACAAGGTGGCGATCAATAACTTCATGGCCCAGGGAGGCGACGGACTGGCGATCCTGGCGAACCGCCCCGAAGCCCGCGAGACCGGCATTGTGGTGCGCGAGGCCCTGGCCGACTTCATCCGCGCCGAGGCCCGGGCCGGCCGCAAGATCAGCGCCCGGGTCGAGGGGCGGGTGGAGATGCCGTAAGCTCGAAGACCTCCACCGCCTCATCCTCCCAGACCCGCCGGAACAGCCGGCGGGCCTCGGGGGTATCGGGCAGCTCCACTCCGCGGTCCTTCACGATCAACAGGATCTCCGCCCCGAGCGCCCGCAGCTCGCGGTGGAGGGCCGCGGGATCTCCCACGAGCGGCTGCAGCCTGAGGAAGCTTGCGGGGCCGACCCACTCCCCCAGCAGAGTGCCGTCCGCCAGGTACTTCATGTTCTCGGCGTGGAAGGCATACGCGGTGTAGCGGTCCCCGAAACGCCGGTTGAGGTATGCCAGGGCGGGATAGACGGGGAGCTTCACGGCGAGATACCGCTCGCGCTCGGCGGCGACGACCGGCACCGGTCCCAGGCGCCACATGCGATATCCCGTGTAGAGCCAGCCGGGGAGGAAGAGGACGACCGCCAGCGCCGCCGTGAGCGGACGCCAACTCCGCACCGTCCTCTGAAGCCTCTGAAGGAGGTCGACCAGCGTCCCGCCCACCGCCAGGCTCACCACTGGCAGGACCGCCGTCAGGTACCGGACATCGGCCGGCAGGGCCGCATAGATCAGCAGGTAGACCCCGGCGGGCAGCAGAAGGCGGCGGACCCGGGCGTCGCGGACTCCCCCCCAGAGGAGCAGCGGCAGGGCGACGAGGTAGACCGGCGAAAACGGCGGCTGATACCCGACCCGCTCGCGCGCGAAGACCACGTCCCAGGGGAGACGGACGAGAGAGACGAGGCGCTCCCCCAGGGACTGGCCATAGACCCAGGTCGGGTCCCAGGAGCTCGCGCCGAAGACCCTGGACAGGAACGGGAAGACCGGGTTTCCCGTCCAGGCCGCGATCCGCCCATACGTCGGCGCCAGGACCGCCAGGGCCACGGCGGCGGTCAGGAGGATCGCGCGGAGCCTGCGTCCCCGAGGGGCGTCGCGCCCCGCCGCCAGGCAGACCACGGCCACGAAGAAGAGCCCGAGGTACTTCACCCCCGCCGCGGTCCCCGCGAACACCGCCGCGAGCGTCCGCCATCCCCGGCCACCCTCCCGCGCGCGCCAGGAGGCATAGAGCGCCGCCGTGACGAACAGCGCGAGCCCCGCCTCGACATAGGCGATCCCGGACAGGAGGACCACGATCGGGTTGCCCGCCCAGGCCGCCGCCGCGGTCCAGCCCGCCTCTCGGGAGAAGGCCATCCTCCCCCAGGAGATCAGGAAAGCCGCCGTGACCAGCGTCATCAGGAGCTGGACCAGGTGCGGCGCGAGCTCGCCTCCCCCGATCAGGACCGCCTCCGCGAAGAGCAGCTCATTGAGCTGCGGGAAGACCGGGAAGCGCAGATCGGCCAGGAACGGCAGTCCGCCCGTGCGGACGAAGGCCCGGACGAACGGAAGGTGGTACGTCAAAGCGTCGAAGCCGGTCGGCGGATAGAATGCCAGAGCCGCGATCGGCCCGACCGCCGCCAGGGCCAGCGCCGCCTTCCCCGCGAGCCGCCGCCAGGCTACCCGCACCTCTCCCGCTACTTCGAGCCAGCACCTCGCCCCCAAGATATGGATGCCGATCCACACGGCGATCAGCGGCCCCCGCCGCAGCAGGCCGAGCATCCCCAGCAGCAGCCCGGCTTGGGCCAGGAGGGCGAGCCCGAGAGTGAGCGCGACCGCCAGCCGCTCCACCGCGCCCTCGGTGGCCAGCCGGCGGGTGAGCGACCGGCCGGCGACGTAGGCCGTGGCCGCCAGGGCCAGGAGTGCCAGGAGGGGGTTCAGGATGAAGGGAATCAACTCAGGCACGGTGCGGGATAGTAACTCCGTCCCATCTCTTCCATCCAAAAGGCTTCCACGAAAACGCTACGGCCCTTCCAGCCGCTACCACATCTTGTGGTGCAAAAAAAGCTCTCCCCCGTGGTTTGTGGTTTTTCCGCCGCTTTGCTATCCTGCCGGCAGCTCACGGGGACCCCCTACATGCTGAAAGTTCAAAAGCTCGAGATCTCCGGCTTCAAGTCCTTCGTAGATCCCGTGGAGGTGTACTTCTCGGGAGGTATCACCGCCATCGTCGGCCCCAACGGGTGCGGCAAGAGCAACCTGTCGGAGGCGATGACGTGGGTGCTCGGCGAGCAGAGCGCCAAGAGCCTGCGCGGCGGCACCATGGAGGACGTCATCTTCAACGGCTCGGACGGCCGCAAGCCGTTGGGCATGGCCGAATGCGTGCTGACGCTCAAGACCGACACGCCGTTCCACGGCTCCGAGGACGGCACCATCACCCTCGGCCGGCGCGTCTTCCGCGGCGGCGAGAGCCAGTACAAGCTGAACGGCAGGACGGTCCGGCTCAAGGACGTCAAAGACCTGCTGATGGACACCGGGCTGGGCATCCGCGCCTACTCGGTCATCGAGCAGGGCAAGATCGGCATGATCCTCTCCGGCAAGCCCCAGGAGCGCAGGAAGCTCATCGAGGAGGCGGCCGGCATCACCCGCTACAAGGCGCGCAAGAGCATCGCCGAGGTCAAGCTCCAGGAGGCGATGTCCAACCTGCTGCGCCTGGACGACGTCATCTCCGAGGTCGAGCGCGCCCTGCGCTCCCTCAAGCGCCAGGCGGGTGCGGCCCGGCGCTATCAAGAGAAGGAAGGCGAGTACCGCGAGCTGCTGGAGAAGGTGCTCACCGGCCGCTGGTCGGCGCAGAGCGCCCTGCTAGCCGACATCAAGGCCCGGATCGAGGACGCCGTCTCCCGCGAGGCCGCCCTCGCCGCCGACCTCCACCGCGACGAAGCGGCGCTCGCCGCCGGGCGCGAGCGGCTGGACGAGCTGGCGCGCCTCATGGCCGAGCGCCACCAGAAGGTCGCCGAGTACGCCGCGGTCATCGAAGGCCGCCAGGAGTTCCTCAAGGCCAACCGCCAGACCCTCCAGGAGATCGGCGAGCGGGCCGCCCAGGGCCGGGCGCTGGCCGACCGGCGCGAGCAGGAGATCCAGGCCTACGTCGAATCGCTGGAAGCGTTGCGCGAAAAGCGCCTGGAGCTCGCCGAAGAGCGCGGGCAGGCCGCCGCCGCGGTCGACGAAGACGAGCGGCAGATCGACGCCGCCGAGCGCGACCTGAAACAGGTGGCGGCGCGGGTCGACGCGGTGCGCGCCCAGATGCTCGCCGCCGCCGACGAGGTCAACGGTACCCGCAACCGCGTCCAGCAGGCGCAGATCGAGCTCGAAAGGGGCAACTTCCGGCGCCACCACCTCGACCAGGAGATGACGCAGCACGCCGCCGAGCTCAAACAGGCGGTCGATACCCTCACCCTGGTCCAGGAGAAGGCCGCCGCGACCGAGACCAACCTCGGGACCCGCGCCAAGGACCACGAGAAGGTCACCGCGGCGCTCGAGGTCACGATGCGGCGCGAGGCCGAAGCCGCCGAGCGCAAGCGCGGACTCGAAGACAGCCTCACCGGCGCCCGCCAGCGCCGGCGCATCCTCGACGAGCTGTCGCGCGCCCACGCCCAGCGCCGGGCGGCGCTCGAAAAGGCGCTCGCCGCGGCCGGCCTTGAGGCCCCCGTCTTCCTCGCCGGCCAGGCACGCGCCGTCGAAGGCTGGGAGCGCAGCCTCGACGTCTATCTCGGAGCGCTCGCCGACGCCGTCGTGCTCGGCGAGGACGAGAGCGCCATGGGGCTCGCCCAGGCGCTCGCCGGCCGCTCGGCCGCCATCCTGATCGAAAGCCGCAAGCTGGATCCCGAGACCATCCCCCTGGTCGACGATCCGGCCGTAGTGCTCTCGCTCGGCGAGGCCCTGGGGCTGCCCGAGGAGCTGGCCGGGGCGCTGCCGCCCGCCTTCCTGGTGCGCACGCCGGCTGACGCCGAGCGGCTGGCGCGCCGCCATCCCGGCGTCTCCTTCCTGAGCCGCGAAGGCGTCTGGGTGCAGGCGGGGACTTTCCACGTCGAAGGCGAGACCGCGACCCCCGGCGTCCTGGAGCGCGAAAGCGAGCTGGCGAACCTCGGGCGCGAGATCCCGGAGCTGGAGACCTCCCTCCAGGAGGCCACCGCCGAGCTGACCCGGCTGGTCGCCGAGCGGGCCAACCTCGCCCGGGAGGCCAACCGACTGCAGGGCGAGGTGGCGCAGATCCGCCAGGAGCTGGCCGTCGCCAAGGCGCGCATGGAAGACGCCGCGACCCGCCACCGGCGGCTCGCCAACGAGCAGGAGGCCCTGACCTCCCAGCAGCAGGCGGTCGCCCGCGATATCGAGCGGGTCGCCGAGCGCCGCCAGCAGCTCCAGGAGGAGCTGGCCGGGGTCGAGCGGAAGAACGCCGCGCTCCAGGAGGCGTTCGAGCGCGCCCAGGCCGAGCTCGAGGCCGCCAAGGGCCATCGCGAAGGCCTGCGCACCGCGAGCGCCGGCCGGCGCGGGCGTCTGGATCTGCTCGACGAGCGGCTGGAGTCGCACGACCGCGAGGAGGCGCGCATCTCCGGCGAGGTCGCACGCGGGCAGAGCCAGGTGACCTCCTGGCGCGAAGAGGCCGACCGGCTCACCGGCCGGAGGACCGAGCTCGAGGCCGCCCTCGAAAAGGCGCAGGACGATCTGCAGCGGGCGCTGGAGCAGCGCGCCGCGGCCGAGGAGGGGGTCCTCGAAGAGCAGGAGCGGCTCGACCTGCACCGTCAAGAGATTAGAGACCTCGAAGAGCGCATCCAGGTCCACCGCGAGCGGCGCGACACCGTGCGCGCCGAAGTCGAGGAGCTGCGCATCCGGCAGGCCACCTCCAGGCAGGACGCCGAGCACCTGGCCCTGACCTTCCAGGAGCAGTTCAACCGGCCGCTGCCCCTGCCGGCGGACGACGCCGGCGAGCCGGAAGCCGGGCTGGCCGAGGCCGAGGCCGAGCTCGCCCGCTGCAAAGCGGCGCTGGAACGGCTCGGGCCGGTCAACGTCCTCGCCGTCCAGGAGCACGACGAGCAGGAGGAGCGCTTCCAGTTCCTGACCACCCAGCGCGCCGACGTGGCGCAGTCGGTCGAGAGCCTGCGCAACACCATCCGCGAGATCAACCTGGCGTCGAGCGAGCGGTTCAACGCCACCTTCGTCGAGGTCAACAAGTACTTCGGCGAGACTTTCGCCCGCCTCTTCCGCGGCGGCGAGGCCGAGATGCGGCTGCTCGACGAGAACGACCCGCTCGAAAGCGGCATCGAGATCCTGGCCCGTCCTCCGGGCAAGCGCCTGCAGAACCTGATGCTGATGTCCGGCGGTGAAAAGGCGCTGACCGCGATCGCCCTGCTCTTCGCGCTCTTCCGCGCCAAGCCCTCGCCCTTCTGCATCCTGGACGAGGTCGACGCGCCGCTCGACGACGTCAACACGGTCCGTTTCGTCGACGTCCTCAGGGAGATGGCGGGCGACACGCAGTTCATCGTGATCACCCACAACAAGCTCACCATGGAAGTCGCCTCGACCCTCTACGGCGTCACCATGCAAGAGCGCGGCGTCTCCAAGCTCGTCTCCGTCGAGATCGACGAAGTCCAACCCGAAGAGCGCCGGACGGCGTAGCAGTCCACCGCCGTCTCGGCCCTCACCCTGTCCCTATTGGCGCTAGCTTTGGCCGGAGAGCGGGTCGGGGGTAGCCCCGTAGGGGGCGTCCTTCTTCCTAGCCCAGGGTGGAAACCCTGGGCGTCCCCGGCGGCCGTGCCGCGGCGGATGGCGCCCAGGGTTCCCACCCTGGGCTACAAAGAAGGGCGCCCTCCGGGCTTCCCTCCCCCTTCTTCCTACCAAGTCAGCTCCTATCCCCTGGCCCTCCCCCTGCACCCGGAACAGAAGTTGCACTCCCTTCCAGGCACGGCTCGTTCCTGAGCCGCAAGAGGAGGTTCCATGCGTCTTAGACTTCTCCCCCTGTTGCTGATCCTGGGCCTGGCTGCCTGCCGGGCCACGGAAGAGACCGATACCGCGACCGAGACCGCCCCGACGCCCGCCGAAGAGCCGGGCATCTCCGTCCCCGCCCGGGACTACAGCGCCTACAACCCCGCCGACCTGGAGAGCCAGCGCCTCGATCCGGCCTGGCGTACGTACGCCGAGCGCGACCTGCAGGAGCGCACGGGAGCCGCGGCGCAACCCGGGCAGCAGCCCGCCGGCCCTCCGCCCGCCGAGACGGGGGCCGAGCCGTCGCTGACCAGCGACTTCCAGGCCCAGAATCTCCCGCCCACCGGAGATGGCGCCGAGGGTGGAAACCCGGCGACGGGCGCGCCCGCCGCCGCTCCCGGGTCCGAAGCTTTCGAGAAAATCTCGCCCGCGGCGTTCCAGGGGCAGCCGACCCTGCCCGTGCCACGGACCGGCGGCGGCCCGAGCGCCTTGCGTACGCAGGTGCTCCTCGACCGGGCGCGTTTCTCGCCGGGCGTGATCGACGGCCATTGGGGGAAAAACACCGAGAAGGCGGTCTTCTGGTTCCAGTACGCCCAGGGCCTGAAGCCCACCGGCGAGGTGGATCGGGCGACCTGGGACGCACTCAACCGTGCTGCGGGGGCCGCGGGAGACACGCAGCCCGTCCGGCAGATCGCGGTGACCGCGCAGCAGCTCCAGGGCCCCTTCACGGCGATCCCGAAGGACGTCTACCAGCAGGAGAAGATGGACTGCCTCTGCTACGCCTCGCCTCTTGAGATGTTCGCCGAGAACGCCCACACCACGGCCGAGGTGCTCCAGCGGCTGAACCCCGGCGTGGACTTCACCAAGCTGGCCGCCGGGACCAACCTCGTGGTGCCCAACGCCCCGGAGATCCTGGGCGAGCCTCATCCGGCGAGCCCGCAGGACGGGCAGGCGCCCTCCGCGGCCGGTCAGGCGCAGACGCCGCCGGCGTCCGCCACGCCGTCCCCGGGACCGGCCACCAGCCCCCAGGTCGCGCGGATCCTGGTCTCCAAGAAAGGCTTCTACCTCCAGGCCCTCGACCCGCAAGGGAAGATCCTCTATCACTTCCCAACGACCTTGGGCTCGGACTACGACCCGTCGCCCTCGGAAGGCGCCTACAAGGTCACGAACCTCAAGTTCGATCCCGACTTCTATTACCAGCCGGAGCTCTTCCACGAGGTCCCGGACGACGAGCCCAAGGCGCACCTCCCCCCCGGCCCCAACTCCCCCGTCGGCCTGGTCTGGATGGCGCTCTCCAAACCGCACTACGGCATCCACGGCACCGCCGTTCCGGACACGATCGGCTACAGCTCGTCGCACGGCTGCATCCGTCTGACCAACTGGGACGCCGTGTTCCTGGCGCGGCACATCAAGCCGGGCGTACAGGTGGTGTTCCGCGAGTAGAGGGTCTTTTCAGGGCGCGATGAATCGCGCCCCTACACCCAGATCCTGCGCAGGAGGGTCCGGAAACGCTGTAGGGGCGCAATTCATTGCGCCCGTTTTCAGGGGGAAGCACGAGGTGTCGTCTCCGGAGTACAATAGAGCGAGGTTCGTTGCACAACGTCCCCGCGCCTTTCGGAGGAGACCCTATGCGTTCGAAGCCATTCCGTTGGATGACCACCCTTCCCCTGCTCGCCGCCCTCGCCGCCGTCCCCGTCGCGGCCCCCGTCGCGGCTGAGGTCCAGCCCCTGGGTGACGCGTTCCGCGTCAACCGCGCCACCGACTTCAAGCAGCAGAACCCCGTCGCCGCCTTCTCCCCCTCCGGCACCGCCCTGGTGGTGTGGGAGAACGATCAGAACGGCCTGCGCGGGATCTTCCAGCGACTGGACGGCACCGCCGTGAGCTCCGAGCTGGTCCTGGTGGCCAACACCACGCTCAACGGCCAGTACGAGGGTCTGGTGCGGACCCGCAAGGACCCCGCCGTCGCCTTCCTGCCGAGCGGCCACTTCCTGCTCGCCTGGACCGAGGAGCGGTCCTACCTGCGGTCCTATCCGTTCTTCGAGGCCCGCGACCTCCAGGACCGGGAGATCTTCATCCAGCGCTTCGACGCCGCCGGCGCCCCGGCCGGGCCGCGCCACCGCGTCAACGCCATCCCCGGTCTCCAGTCCCTTCCCAAGATCGTGGTCCTGCCGGACGGCAACGCCGTCGTCCTGTGGAAAAGCAACGGCCCCAACGCGAATCAGGGCGCGATCATGGCGCGGCTCGTCCAGGGGATGGGACAGCCGGCCGGTCCCGAGATCCAGGTGACCACGGACGTGACCGCCGACCATGGGGCGATCGCCGCAGGCCCCAACGGCTTCGCCATCGTCTGGGACGCGCTGGTCAACGGCGAGCACGACATCTTCGGGAAGCTGTACGACGCCGCCGGCCGTTCGATCGGCAACGACTTCCGGGTGAGCGCCGCGGCCGGCT
>JBKKAU010000548.1:0-7041 GCA_046714475.1 Thermoanaerobaculia bacterium | reverse complement strand
GCTCCAGGAGGTGGCGCGCCGGCTCGCCGCGGCGCTCGAGCCGGGCGGCCGGCTGCTCACCGCGCACGCCTGCCTGGTCGCCGACGAGCCGGAAGGCCCCGGCTTCGACTGGGACCACCCGTTCGGGTCCAGGACCATCGGCGAGGCCTTCGTCTCCGCCGGCGGTCTGCGGCTGGCGCGCGAGATCCGCACGCCGCTCTACCGCGTCCAGCTCTTCCGCAAGCCGCGCCCCTCCCTCCTCCCCGGTCTCCTCCATCGTCGCCGTCCGGAGGTCGTCGAGGTGGAGCTGCCGCCACTGCCGCCGGAGGTCGCGGCGCGCGTCCTCTGGAAGGGTGGAACGCCGCGCCGGGGACCGGCCGAGACCCCGGCCACATGGCGGCTGCCGATCCTGATGTACCACCGGGTGGCGCGGGTGGCGCGGGTGGCGCCTCACGGCTCCCCCGCGGCCGCCCGCTGGCGCGTGACGCCCGAAGCCTTCGAGGAGCAGGTCCGCTATCTGCGCGACTCGGGGTATCACACGCCGCGGCTCGCCGACTGGCGGCGGGCGGTCGAGGCCAAGCGGCCGCTGCCGGGCCGGGCGGTGCTCTTCACCTTCGACGACGGCTGCCGCGACTTCGCCGAGCACGCCTGGCCGGTGCTGCGCCGCTGCGGCTTCTCGGCGCTGGTCTTCCTCGTGGCCGACGCCGTCGGCGGCGTCAACCGTTGGGACGCGGCCTATGGCGAGGAGGTCCCGCTGCTCGGTTGGGAGGAGGTCCGCCGGCTGCGCTCCGAAGGGGTCGAGATCGGCTCGCATTCGGCGACCCACCCCCCTCTCACCGCCCTACCTCCGATCGAGGTGGAGCGCGAGGCGGCCCGCTCGCTGGAGGTCCTCGACCGCGCCCTGGGCGGGCCGGTCGAGGCGTTCGCCTATCCGTACGGCGACGCCGACCCGGCGGTCCGCCGCCTGGTGGGGGCCAGCGGCTACACCTACGGCCTTTCGACCCGCCCCGGCCGCTGCCGGTTCGAGGACCCGCTGCTCGACCTGCCGCGGATCGAGGTGGCGGGCGGCGACTCCTTCGAGCGCTTCGTCGCGAACTTGGAGAGCGCGCCGTGACAACCCCGCTGGCCAGCGGGATCAGCGTCGTGGTCTGCACGCGCGACCGCCCCGCCGCGCTCTCCCGCTGCCTCGCGTCCCTCGCCCGTCTCGAATACGCGCCCTACGAGGTGGTGGTGGTCGACAACGCGCCGAGCGACGACGCGGCGGAGCGGGTGGTGGCAGCGACCCCGTTCCGCTCCGTGCGCGAGGACCGGCCCGGGCTCGACCGGGCGCGCAACCGCGGCGCGGCCGAGGCCCGGCACGACCTCGTCGCCTACACCGACGACGACGTCGAGGCCGACCCCGGCTGGCTCTCCGGCATCGCCGCCGCCTTCGCCGACCCCGAGGTGGCGGGGGTCACCGGCCGGGTGCTTGCGGCCGACCTCTCGACCCCGGCGCAACGCCTGTTCGAGCGCTATGGCCACGGCATGGACAAGGGAGAGACGGCGCGCCTCTTCCGCTACGACCGCCTGGGGGCGTTCGGGCGGATTGCCGTCCAGGCGATAGGGGTCGGGGCCAACATGGCCTTCCGCCGCACCGCCCTCGAATCGGTCGGCGGCTTCGATCCGGTCCTCGACCTGGGGACTCCGGCCCGTGGCGCCGGCGACCTCGACCTGTTCCACCGTCTGCTGCGGGCCGGCTTCACGCTGCGCTACGAGCCGTCGGCCCGCGTGCGGCACCACCACCGGCGGGAGATGCCCGAGTTGCGCCGCCAGCTGCGGGACAACGGCCGGTCGTTCGGCGTCTACCTTCTGAAGAGGTGGCGCGAGGGCCGTCCGGCGGAGCGGGCCGTCCTTGCCGCCTTCCTGATGCTGCGCTGGGGGCCCTGGCTGACCGGCCGGCTGGCGAAAGGCGCCCTGGGGTTCCATCCGCTGCCGCTGCCGCTGCTCTGGGAGGAGATCGCCGGGGCTTTGAGCGCGCCGCGCGCCTGGGAGGAGACCCGCCACCTTGGGTCCTCCTGAAGCAAAATGCGGCGGGCACGTCTGGGACGTACCCGCCGCGCACACGGGGAGACCGCCCGAAGGCGGCCTCCTCTCACCCTCCTACGGCCTGACGGTCACCGTCACGGTTGCCGTGTCGGTGTGGCCGTGGCCGTCGGACACTGTGTACGTGAAGGTGTCGATGCCCGTGAAGTCGGGGTTCGGCTTATAGGTCACATCGCCACTCTTCTTGGCCACCACCTTGCCGTTCGACGCCGCTCCCAGCTTGACGATGGTGAGCGGGTCGCCGTCCGGGTCGGTATCGTTGGCCAGTACGGAGATCGGGGTGAATCCGTTCCTGCGCACGGCTGCGCTGTCGTCGCCCGCCCGCGGCGAGCGGTTGGCGCAGACCGCGGTCCCGGCCAGGGTGTAGGTCCCCACGGTCAGGTAATCGGCGGCGGTCTGCTGACCCGAAGTCATGCCGCTGACGTTGGCGGCGAACGCCCTCACCTCCAGGGCCTTGAGGTCCTGGCCCGCCACCACGCCGTCCACCTTGTCGACCGAGACCGCGAGGGTGATCGTCCCGTCGGTCGAGAAAGCGCCGGCGTCGGCCGGGCCCAGGTCGGTCGCCTGGTTGGGCACCTGCGCCCCGACGGCGGACGAGGAGAGCCGGCCGTAGAAGAAGTCGGCGGTGCCGAAACCGGTGGCCCGCATCACGACGTAGTTGCGGTCGTGGGTGGCGTCGGGGAGCGGCCGGTTCCACAGAATCATCCAGGAGTTGCCCGGGACGATCGTCTGCAGGTCCTTGACCTTCAGGGTGAAGACCAGCTGTGGCGAGCCGTCGGTCGAGGGCTCGGCGATCGACAGCGACTCGATCTCGAGCGCCGCCGTGGGCGCGTCATTCCCCGCGTCAGTCGCCACCTGCTTGCCGGGGGGGACGCAGGTCTCGTCGGCGTTGCTCACCGGCTCCGGCGCCGTCGGCGCGACGTCGGTGCAGGCCGGGCTCTCACCGCGCGCGTTGACGGCGGTCACCCGGTAATGCCAGGTGGTCCCCTCCGTGGCGTAGTTGTCGGTATAGCTGTGCGTGGTGGGATAGTGCTGTCCCAACCGGGTCCAGGAGCCGCCCGCCGGCCGCCGGTAGACGCGGTAGGCGGTGATCGGCGAGCCGTGGTCGTCCGGGGTCGACCAGGTGAGACGGACCGTGCGGCCGTCGCGGGTGCCCTGGGCGAGCGGCGTCGCCGGCGGGCCGGTCTGCGTCTGCCCGTCATAGGCCGCGTAGAGGCTCTTGCCGGACCGCTGGCGGGCGATCGTCGCGAGCTCGTCGAAGCCGTTCTTGAGCCCCCGGACGCAGCTGCCGGTGCAGCCGTCGGCGTAGGAGACGAGCACCCGCCCCTCGGCGTCGAGCGTCGCGTCGTTGAAGTCGAGGAGGTTGCGGGTATAGCTGCAGCCGATGCCTCCCTGGCAGATCGTGCCGCGCTGCACCGGGTCGTTCGGGGTGGCGTCGACGGTCACCCAGCTCCGGCCGCCGTCGTAGGTGTGGGCGATATAGAGATGCCACTCGGCCGGGAACGTCGGGTCGTCGCCACCGCCGTTGCCCGGCGTCGAGGTCCCCAGGAAGGCGAGCGTGGCCCGGTCGCCGTCGCCGGCGACCATGGCCGGGAAGGCCACGTTCTGGATGTCGTACGGCAGGCCGACGCTGGTCGTCCCGACGTTATGGATATTGGTCCAGGTCCGGCCCTGGTCGTGCGAGACGGCCACGAACGGATGCCGGTCGCCGTCCGCCCAGCCCATGTAGAGCGTGCCGTCGGACGCCACCGCCACCGAGGGGTCCGAGCCGCCCGCGATGCTGCCCGGGATACGGCGCACCGTCCAGGTGGTGCCGTTGTCGGTCGACACCGCGACCCCCTGCTCCCCCTGGCAGTTCGGGTTGGGCACGTAGGCCGTGCCTTCCGGGCCTACCTTGATGTGGCCGTGCAGGCCGTTGCACTCCGCCAGCGTATAGATCGGCATCGCCGGGCCGAAGGTGAGGCCGCCGTCGCGGCTCACGGCGCAGTTGGCGAGGGCGGTGTCCTGCCCGCAGTAGTAGACCGCGTGCGGATAGTCGGTCAGCGGGCCGAGCGGACCGGGCGCGAACGGGCCGCCGCCCACCGTCTGGTGGTCGACGCCGGAGCTGATCCCCGAGCCCTGGCTGGGGGTCCAGGTCAGGCCGTCGTTGTCCGTGAACGCCATGGCGCTCTGCTTGGACGGAAACAGGAGCTGCGACACGAACGTGCGGCCGAGCTCCTGGTCGGTGAACAGGATCGGGTCGAGCGTGGTCTGCGAGGTCGTCAGGAAGCTCTCGTCCGTCCACTTCGCGGTGGCCGGCGAGGTGCACTCGTCGAAGCTCACCCGCAACGTCTCGGTGTAGGCGACGTACATCACCTCGCCGGTCCGCTCGTTGACTCCCAGGGTCGGCTCGCCGGCGTTGGCGCCCAGGCCCGCGGGCGGGTTGTAGTTGGCGTAGCCGGGCGGCGTCTCGGAAGAGCGCGGCGTCGAGCCCGCCGCCGCCTCCACCTCCACGATCCGGGCGCTCGCGCGATAGGAGCCGAGGCTGGCGTACGGCGCCACCGTCACCGTGTAGACGCCGGCCGGCGGGTTGGCCAGCACCACCTGCTCGGCCGTGCCGGGGATGTTGCCCGAGGTGTCGAGCTGCTCTCCGTTCGGGCCGTAGACCTCCAGGTCGTAGTCGTCCGAAGGCAGTTGCGGGGTCAGGTTGATCTCGACGTTGAAGGGGAATGGCGGCGGGGTGATCGTCAGCCGGTAGTGGTCGCAGCCGGCGTTGCTCGGGCTGTCGCACGACCCGAGCGTCGGAGTCATCGGGCCGCCGGTCCAGCTCGCCTGGAGGGACGATCCCGACACCGTCCCCGAAGATGGATTGGCCGCTCGCGCGGCAGGGCACCACAGCAGAAGCAACATCAAGGTAAAAGCCGGAAGAAAGTCTCGCCTCGCTCCGGATTGGCTCTCCATGTCCTCTTTTCCTCTCCTCAGATTAGGTTTTGTTTCCTCTCATCCCTGGCTTCGGTCCCAAGCACAATTCATACCAGTAGTGCCACTACTGCCGCTATGCATACGTATTTGTCTCTGAAACGGCGGGAGGGAAGGGCTCTTGGTATATACCTGTCGCGCGGCAGGAGTCTGGTAAAGTTTGCACCCCTTGGAGGTGGATCTATGCGCTTTTGCTCCCGTCTCGCTTCTTCGCTGGCCGCTGTCCTGCTCTTCCTCGCGCTCCCGGTCCGTGCTCAGGAGACGCCGCCGCCGATCCCCGATGAATGGCGGACTCCGGCCGAGACTGCGGGCTTTGAATCCACTCCGAGCTACGACCAGACCCTGGAGTTCCTGCGCCGGGTCCAGACGCGCCTGCCGGAGATGTACCTGGGCTTCTACGGCAGCTCGAGCGAGGGCCGGCCGCTGCCGCTCGTGGTGCTCTCCAAGGACCAGGCTTTCACGGCCCGCCGGGCGCGCCAGCGGCAACGGCCGATCGTGCTGATCCAGAACGGCATTCACGCCGGCGAGATCGACGGCAAGGATGCCAGCCTGATGATCCTGCGCGACATGGCCTTGGGCCGGCATCGCGAGCTGCTCGACGCCATGACCCTGGTGATCCTGCCGATCTACAACGTCGACGGGCACGAGCGGGTGTCGCCCTACAACCGTCCCAACCAGGACGGGCCGCGCGCCGGCATGGGCTTCCGCACCACCACCCAGGGCCTGGACCTGAACCGGGACTTCCTGAAGCTCTCCTCGGAGGAGGCGCGGTCGTTGATGGCGCTGGTGTCGGACTGGCGGCCGCACCTCCACGTCGACAACCACGTCACCGACGGCGTGGACCACGACTGGGTGTTGACCTGGTCCTACATCGAGGCGCCGCAGGCGCCGGCGCCGGTCGACGCCTGGATGCGCGCCCACTTCCCGGCGGTCCTCGCCGCGACCGAGAAGGCCGGGCACCGCGCCGGCCCCTACGTCGACCTCGTCGACCGCGCCGATCCCTCCAAGGGGTTCAGCTCCCGGGTGGGAGAGCCGCGCTTCTCGGTGGCCTACTTCCCGTTGCGCAACCGGCCGTCGATCCTGGTGGAGATGCACTCCTACAAGCCCTACCGCCAGCGGGTGACCGCCAACCGCGACTTCCTGCTGGCGCTGCTCGCCGAGGTGGCGAAGGACCCGGCGGGGCTGATGAAGGCGGTGGCGGACGCGGAGGCGGCGACGGTCGCCAAGGGCAAGCCGGAGGCGCCGCCGTCGGACGTCGTGTTGACCTGGGAGGCGAGCGAGACCGCCGACCCGATCCGCTTCCCGGTCTATGCCACCGAGACGAAGCCGTCGGTGGTCAGCGGCCAGCCGCTGATGCGCTACCGCCGCGGCGAGATCGCCGAGGTCGAGGTCCCCTGGCACCACCGCGCCGAGGCCGGCAAGACCCTCCCCCGGCCGCGCGGCTATCTGGTGCTGCCGGGCTGGCCGCAGATCGAGCAGCGGCTGCGCGGGCACGGGCTCCAGGTCGAGGAGCTGACCGCGCCGGCCGAGATCGAGGTCGAGACGATGCGGGTCTCGGAGCCGGACTTCGCCGACAGCACCTACCAGGGGCTGAACCGCGTCGAAGCCAAGGTGGCGCGACAGGTGGAGCGGCGCCGGATCCCCGCCGGCGCCCTCTGGATCCGGGCCGACCAGCCGGACTTCGAGGTCGCCGTCCAGCTCCTGGAGCCCGAGGCGCCGGACTCGCTCTTCGCCTGGGGGCTGCTGTCCAGCGTCTTGGAGCGCAAGGAGTACATCGAGCCGCGCGGGCTCGACGACCTCGCGGCGCGGATGCTCCAGGACCCGAAGGTGGCGGCGGAGTGGAAGGAGGCGCTGGAAGACCCCAAGCTCGCCGCCGACCCCAACGCCCGGTACATGTGGTGGTACCGCCGCACGCCGCACTGGGACGAGACGGTCGGGCTCCTCCCCGCCCTCCGGGTGATGAAGGCGCCGGCGCTGACGACGCGGGCGTGGAAATAGCCCCTCGCCGCCCCAGCCCTCCTG
>JBKKAU010000547.1:0-14986 GCA_046714475.1 Thermoanaerobaculia bacterium | reverse complement strand
CGGCCGGCGGCGCCGCCACGTCCGGCGGCGCGGGGATCGGCTCCGGCGCGGCGGCCGGGGGCTTCGTCTGGGCGTGAGCCAGGACGAGAAGGATCGGGAGCAGGAGAACGGCCGAAGCGAGGACCCGAAGTAACTTTTTCATGCACCTACCCTAACGTGCTCGGGCCGGACAGGCAACCTCGGACACGTCTCTAATCCCGCTTCGTCTTCGCCAGCACCTCGAAGCCAGGGTTGAAGGTCAGCGACCTGGGCTTCTCCGGGAAGGGGATGGGGAAGGTCTCGTCGGGCTCGTCGACCATCACACGGACGCGGCCGACCTTGCCGCCGGGGAGCTCCGCGACGACCGGGACGGACATCTTGAAACCCGGGGGCACGTCGCTCTGGCGCACCCTGAGGCTGGCGATGTACCTCCCCTGAGCATCCGGCGAGGTGGCGATCTCGTAGCTCCAGCGGTAGGAAGGGATGGCCGTGCCGTCGACCCACTGGTCGAAGAACCAGGACCAGTCGGCCCGGGCGTGGCGGGCAAGGACGGCCTGGAAGTCGCGGGTGGAGGCGAAGCCGCCGCGGTGGGTGCGGACGAAGTCCCGGAGGACCTCGACGAAGACGTCGTCGCCGCGGGTCATGTCGCGCAGCAGGCCGCGCAGCATGTGGAGGACCAGGGGACCCTTCCTGTAGACCTGCGACGAGTAGGCGGTCGGCACCTCGCCCGTATTGGAGCGCCAGCCGTGGCCGATGGGGCCGATCCGGTCGCCATAGGCCTTGTTGAGGAGGCCGATCCCCGGACGGGCGAACTTGCTGAAGCCCCCCTGGATCGACCCGTTCAGCTCGTGGTTGTAGACGCGGATGATCTCGTCGAAGAGCTTGGAGCCTCCCTGGACCGTAGACTCGACGAACATCATGGCGCTGTACTCGGCGAAGGCCTCGCCGAGCCAGACGTCGCGGTAGGTCGCGGAGCCAACCATGTGCCCCCACCACTGGTGGGCGACCTCGTGGGCGCGGAACAGCTCGGTGGCTCCCGGCTCCTCGACGTTGAAGCTGCCCTCGCTCATGTGGATGAAGCCGTCGAACGACTGCCCGTGGTAGGCGGCGATGCTGGTGACGTACAGGGGGCGCGGCGGCAGGGGAGCGCCGAGGAGCTGCTGGAAGAAGCTCATGCTGTTCGCCACGTCGGCGCCGACGTTGCGGAACCGGGTCTTGCCGCCGACGGCGTTCTTGGAGCCGAAGCAGATCACCTCGGGGACCCCCTCCCCCTGCACCTTCTCTTCATGAAAGCGCTCGGCGAAGGAGAAGGTGAGCATCTTCACCGGCTCGTCGACGGTCCAGACCGTGGTCGTCCTCTTCTCCTCCTCGCCCCCCTCCCCGTCCTCGCGCCGCCCCATGGTGCGGACCTCGTGCCGCTTGCGCGAAGTCACCTCGAGGCGGGCGGTATGGGCGTCGCGCAGGATGGTCTCGTCCCCCTCCGTCCCCGGGTACCAGGCGCGGCCGGGGGCGTAGTCGCCCAGCTCCAATTCGTACTCCACGTCGAGCCGCCGGGCCTCGCCGCGCTCCAGCGGCCGGTCCAGAAGGACCACCAGGGATCCGTCGTAAAGCCTGTTCTCGAGGCTGCTCTTGCGTCCGCCGACGTGGTCGCGCAGGAACGGCAGGGGCTTCCCTCCCTCGCTCACCGCCGTAACCTTGGCATAGGGGTGGAGGTAGAGCTGCACGGCCCGAGCTCCCGCCTCCCGCGGCTGGAAACGGACGCCGGTGCGGAACTGTCCGGCCACCGAGTCCTTGTCGCGTCCGGCCCGGGTGAGGTCTACGGCGACGTCGACGTGCTCGACGTCGACCTCCGGCCGCCACGCGCTGGCGGGCCTCCCCCGCGGGTCGCGCTCTTCGGGCCGGTCCAGGGCCAGCCACACCTCCGCGTAGGGATAGGTGGTGTTGAAGCTCTCCAGCCGGATCTCCTCCAGCCGCCGGGCGTCGTACTCGTAGGTCAGCCAGTCGAAGCCGGCGGTCCTGACGTCGGTCCGGACGTAGAGGTCGCCGGGGGCGTGGAGGGCGGCGACGACCCGCGCGTCGGCGTCGAAGATCCGTTGCGTGAGCCAATGCTCGTGCCGGTCGCGGGCCAGGCGGTGGACCTCATAGCCGCCGGCCGTGGGCTCTGCCTGGACCGGCAACTCGCCGGAGCTGCGCAGGACCATGGCGGTGAACGGCTCGTCGAGGGCCGCGAGGTCGGGCTTCCTGGCGAAACGCCGGAGCTGCGTCAGCTCGATCGGGTCCGGGACCTCCATGCGGAACCGCCCCTTGCCTTCGAACACCACGCCGGTGACGGCGCCGCCCGAGGTCGGCTCCTGGAGCCAGAAGCGGCCCGACTCGAACGACCAGGTCGCGCCGCCGAAGCTCCACCGGGCGCCGCCAGGCGGCACCTCGACCGGCGCGGCGCGGAAGCGCCAGCCCTGAAGACGGGTGTAGTCGTCCCGGATCGACTCCGGGGATTGGGCGAGGGCCGGGAGGGCGAGGCAGAGAAGGACCGCGGATACGGCGAGACGGCGGAGGGGAGACATTTAGAGATTGTACCGCTCCTTACACAATCCCCATCGCCTCATTCAGAAACGCCAGTTGCAATCGCATCTGGTCCCGCAGCGGCATGCCGCGGACGCCGGTGCGCTCCGCCTCGGTCCAGACCTCTTCCGGGTCGCCGAGGAGCGCCATGCGGCCGAGCCAGTCGCGGAAGCGCGGGTCGTCCGGCCGGCCGCTCTCTCCTTCTTCCAAGGGGCGGAGGAAGAGCGGCATCTCGGAGACCAGGGTGAAGGGGCCGCCGCCCAGCGAGCGGACGTACTCCATGGAGCTGGGACGGAATTTCGCCGCGGTCCCGGGATCGCCGCGCTCCTCGAACCAAGCCCGCATGGCGCGCGAGTCCGGACGGGTGGTGAACCCCTCGTCGATCCGCGAGAAGCCCTTCTCGCCACCGCGGTCGACGTCGAAGGGCCGGTAGCCCATCGCCCGGACCCTGTCGCGGAGGGCTTGGCGCAACTCAGCGGTCCGGTCGATCCATTCCCGCTCGATCAGGAACCAGGGTCCGGACGCGAAGGCCATGCCGTGGAAGCTGGCGTGGAGGGCGAAGGGCGCTCCCGCGGCGAGGAAGGCCGCGACCGCCCGGTTCTCCGGCCGCGCCCCGAGGTCGCCGAAGCCATGCGGAAAGCCGAACTCCATGTCTTCCCCCGGCTTTTCCCGGAGGACATGGCGCAGGTAGAGTCCGAGGTCGTAGGCGCGGTCCGCCTCGCCGCGGTGGTCGACGGCGGGGACGGTGACGTCGCTCCAGACCGCGTTCCTCGCTTCGCCGTCGGGGTTGACGTGCGGCGCCAGGTACCAGGTGAAGGCGGTGAGCCGCGGATCGTCCTCGGGCAGCGCGGCCAGGAAGGCGGCCAGCCGGCGCAGCATGGCCGGCCCCACCGGCTCGTCGGCGTGGCAGCCGCCGATCAGGCTGACATGCCGCCTCCCCCGGCCCAGGACGTAGCCGGCGATCTCCCGTCCCTCCCGGGAGTGGCCGATCACCCGGCCGGGTGGATGCGGGGCGGATGCGGCGGCGAGGATCTCTTCAGTGGGTAGCATGGGGGGAGTGTACCCCCCGTCCTTCTATATAGTGGCCTCCTCGAACCGTTCCCGGTCCAGGTACCGTCGAACCTCAAAAGACCCGAAAAGGAGAGATTTGCATGCAACCGCAGAATGCCGCGCGGCAACTCCAGGAGACCAAGTTGTACTTCGACCGTTCCACCAGGAACCTGACCGAGGCAGACTCGGGGTTCACCCCCGGCGAAGGGACGTGGACCGTGGCGCAGCAGGTGGCTCATACGGCCCAGACCGTCGACTGGTTCGTGGAAGGGGTCTTCCGGCCCGATGGGTTTGACATGGACTTCGAACGGCTCGCGACCGAGGTGGCCGGCGTCAGCTCGCTCACGGAGGCGCGCGCCTGGCTCGACCGGGCGTTCGAGAAGGCGACCCAGGCCTTCGGCTCGCGCTCGGCCGCCGAGCTAGCCGAGCCGTTGCCGCCGGGACCGATCATGGGCGGCGAGCCGCGGGCCGCGGCGATCGGCGCGATCGTCGACCACACGGCCCACCACCGCGGCGCGCTGACCATCTACTCCCGGCTCCTCGGCCGGGTGCCGGCGATGCCCTACATGGAGATGTAGTGAGGAAATCCCGGGAGCCCGGCGTTCTCTGACGCATGAGAGAGACGCAGGCCCCCATCGTCCGCAGCCCCGGAAGAGGTCCTCGGCCGCCTCAGTGAGTCCGAGCGGCTCAACGCTCCGCCCAAGCTCTACCTGGCGGGCAACCTCGGCCTGCTGTGGGGCGCGCCGCGAGTGGCGGTGGTCGGCTCGCGCAAGCCGTCGGAGAACGGCCGCAAGCGGGCCGCCTGGCTGACCCGGCATCTGGTGAACGCAGGGGTGACGGCGGTAAGCGGGCTGAGCCTGGGGATCGAGACGGTGGTCCACGAGACCGCGTTGCGCGAGCTCGGGCGTACGATCGCCGTGCTGGGCACGCCGCTCGGCGCCTACCACCCGCTGGCCAACTTCGAGCTCCAGCGACGGATCGAGGAGAGGCACCTGGCGGTGTCGCAACTCCCGGCCGGCAGCCCGGCGCGGCGGGAGAGCTCCATGCAACGCGGCTTCACCATGGCCCTGCTTTCCGACGCCGCGGTGATCGTCCAGGCCGGCCCGGCGAGCGGCTCGCTCCAGGTGGGTTGGGAGATGCTCCGGCTCGGCCGGCCGGTCTTCCTGCCGCGGACGGTGGTCGAGACCCCCGGCCTGGACTGGCCGCGGAAGATGCGGGACCGCGGCGCCCGGGTGATCGACCACCCGGCGGCGCTACTCGACGACCTGCTGGGTTGGCGCTCTGTGACAGCCGCGTGACGGGAACGCAGAGCGCCCCAAAAGAAAAAACCCGGGGTCGGTCCCCCGGGCCTTACCTACACACTCGCAAAACAAGGAAATCAAAACCTCAAAGCAGACTGCTTCCCTCCTCCACTACATAAGATCAACACAAGATCAAAGAACTTCAGGCCTCGGCCGTTTTGTCCAACTGCTACGACCTCGGTGTTGAGAGGAGTTTACGCAGGGGGTGCTCAAGAGTCCTCAGAGTTCCACTCAAACTTCCTCAAAAAACCTCAAAGTACCGGGGAGGCCCCCTGGGGCGCTCCTTGAAGTACAATCTCTGTGATCGCTTCCAGCAGCAGGAGGAGGCCCTTTGAAGTTCCCGTACAGGGGCGGGGCAGGCCGGTTTCGTACACTGGTAGAGTTTTGCCCGCTCCCATGACTGCCATCGAGCCCAAGACCGAGAGAGTCCTCTATGAGTTCGAGGACTTCCGGGTCGATCCCGTGCGGCGCCGTCTGCTGCGCGCGGGTGAGCCGGTGCCGCTCACCCCGAAGGCTTTTGCCATCCTCCTGGTCCTCCTCGATAAGCGGGGCGAGGTTGTAGAAAAGGAAGAGCTGATCCAGAAGGTCTGGCCGGACACCTTCGTGACCGAGGCCAACCTGACTCAGAACATCTCCTCGCTGCGCAAGGCATTGGGCGAGCGGGCCCAGGACTCGCGCCTGGTCCTGACCATCCCCGGCCAGGGATACAGCTTTGTCGGCGAGGTCTTCGAGGCCCCGCGGCCGATGACCGGCGAGATCCATCTCGCCAGCCTGTTCACGGGGCTGACCGAGACGCCCCCGTTCGGCACCCCGATCCCGGACCTGCCCTCCACAAAGCCCGTTCCCCCGGAAACCGTCGACGGCGCGGCCATGGAGCCGGCGCCCGTCCCGCCGCCGGCCTTGGAGGCTCCCGCTCCCCCCGCGCCCGCGGAAGTGGAGACGGCGGCCGTCCTGCCCGTAGAGACGGCAGCCGTCTCGGCCCCGGCGGCGGCGCGGCCTGTCAGCCCGGTCCGGCGGCGGCTCCTCTGGTCCGGCCTCTTCCTGCTCCTCCTGATGGCCGGAGCGGCCGGCTCCTACCTTTATATGAAGAGCACCGCTTCCCGGCAGGCCGCCGAAACCGCGTCCGCCCCCGGGACCGCGCTCGCCGCGGCGAACCGTCCGTCCATCGCCCTGCTCAACATACGCATCCTCTCCGGCCGCAAGCAGGACGCCTGGCTCGCCACCGCCGTCTCCGAGATGCTGCTGACCGAGCTCACCGTCGGCTCGAAGCTGCGGGTGATCTCCGGCGACAACGTCGCGCGCGCCCAGAGGTCGCTCGGCCTTTCCGACACCGACAGCCCGGAACCGGAAGCCCTGCGCAAGCTCCACGACATCCTCGGCGCCGACCTCCTGGTGGTCGGCTCCTATACATCGTTGGGCGGCGAAAGCGGCGGCAAGATCCGCCTCGACCTGCGGGTCCTGGAGGTCCCGGACGGCAGGACGGTGGCTTCCGTGAAGGAGACGGGCACCCCGCCGGAGCTGTTCGACCTGGTCTCCCGCGCCGGCGCGCAGTTGCGGCGGGCCCTGGGCTGGACCGCGCTCTCCCCGGAGCAGGAGATGGCCACCCAGGCCTTGCGGCCGAGCAGCAACGAGGCGGCCCAGCTCTATTTCAAGGGTCTGGAGCGGCTGCGGGCCTACGACTCGTACAGTGCCCTGCAGAGCCTTGAGCAGGCCGCCGACGTGGACCCGGGCTCCGCCCTGATCCACTCGGCCCTCGCCCAGGCATGGGCCGAGCTCGGCTATGACGCCCGCGCCGCGGAGGCGGCCGAGAAGGCGCTCAACCTCTCCGGCTCGCTGCCCAAAGAGGCCCGGCTTGCCATCCAGGCCCGTTACTTTACGGCGAAGAAGGAGTGGGCCAAGGCCGCCGAGATCTACCAGTCGCTCTGGACCTTCTACCCGGACGACCTGGAATACGGCCTGCAACTGGTCCAGAGCTTCAACGCCGGCGGACGCGGCCCCGAAGCCAAGGCCACGATCGCGTCCTTGCGCAAGCTGCCTCCCCCCGAGGGGAACGACCCGCGCATCGACCTGGCGGAGGCGGAGATCGCCATGCGGATGTCCGACCACGCGACCCAGCAGGCCGCCGCCGAGAAGGCGATCGCCAAGGGCCGCGAGCTCGGCGAGATCCAGGTCGAGGCCCGCGCCCTGTCGCTCAAGGCGGATGCCTGGCTGGTGGGACAGCCCCGGCAGGCGATGGTCCTGTTCCAGCAGGCCCGGGACCTGTACGAGCGCGCCGAAAACCGCCCCGCCGCGGAGCGCCTGCTCAACCACATCGGCGTGGCGCTCTACGAGCAGGGCGAGCTGGCGGAGGCCCGGGAGATGTACGACACGGCGCTCCGTTCCGCAGAGCGGACGGGGAGCGCCGTGGGCGTCGCCCTGCTCAAGTCCAACCTGGGCCTGCTCTATCAGGACATGGGTGACCTCCCCCGGGCCGAGACCCTGCTGCGCGAGTCCCATCACGCCTACCGGGAGGTGGGCGACCGGCTCCGCGAGACGAGGGCCCTCTACGCCCTGGCGACGGTCCTCCTCTCCCGCGGGGACATCGCCGGGGCCGGGCAGCGGTTCGGGGCGGTCCTGGCCCTCGCCCGGCAGACGAACAACCGCCTCGACGAGGCGCGGGCGCTCGACGGCCAGGGGCAGATCCTGGCCCGGCGGGGCCGGTTGACCGAGGCGCGGCAGAGGCAGGAGAAGGCCTACGAGCTGACCCGTGCGCTCACCCATCCCAGCCAGAGCGCCGCCCTGCTGACCTCGTCGGCGGACGTGCTCGTCCGCCTGGGAGACCTCGGAGAGGCCCGGCAGCGTCTCGAGCGTGCCCTCGCCACCCGGCGGGCGACCAACGACCGGGTGAACATGGCGCAGATCCTCGGCTCCCTCTCCCAGCTCTCTTTTGAGCAGGGGGACCTGACCGGCGCGCGGGCCCACGCCATGGAGCAGCTCCAGATCGCACAGGAGACCGGAGCCCGGCAGCTGCTCGCGCAAGCCCGCCAGAACCTGGCGCGCGTGAGCCTGGCCGCGGGCGACGCCCCCGCCGCCAACAGGCACCTGGAAGAGGCCGAAAGGATCGCCCAAGAGCTCGGGCTGTCTCTCGACCTCGCGTTGATCCGGCTCGACATCGCCCGGCTGGCGCTGCTCCAGGGACGGTCGGGCGAAGCGGACCGCCAGGCCCGCGCGGTGGCAACCTGGTTCCGTGAGCGGCGGCTCACCGGCGACGAGGCGCAGGCTCTCGTAGTCCTGGCCGAAGCGCTGCGGCGTGAAAAACAGCTGGCCGAAGCGCAGGAGATCGGCGCCCTGCTGCGCGCCACGGCCGCCCAGAGCGAAGACCGCCCGTTGCAGATCGCCATCCTGATCCAGACAGCGCGGGTCGACGCCGAGTCCGGAGAGGTCGGCGGCGCCTTGATGCAGCTCAAGCAGGCGGTCGAGCAGACCGGCCAGTCGGGCTTCGTGGCCTCCGGGTTCGACGCCCGACTGGCCCTCGGCGCCTTCCAGCTGGAGAGGCAGGACCGCGTCGCCGGCCGGGAGGTGCTGCAGAGCCTGCGGCAGGACGCCGAGGCCAAGGGCTACCGGAGGATCGCCCGTCTGGCCGGCCAGGTCTTGAGCGCCGAATCCTCCCCGCTCGGCTGACCGCCGCTGACCGCCGTTGACCGCCGACGAGGCCTCCGATCCGGTAGACTTATCGCGTCCGATCGATAGGACGACGCCGGGCCCGGATGACCCGCACGTTACAGGCGCTCCCCTGGAGGACTTCATGGCAGAAGCACCCGCGAGCCCGGCCCATGTGCGGTCGGCGCTCTTCGTGGACTTTGACAATATCTATCTCGGCTTGCAGCGGGAGGACCCGAGCGCGGCCGAGCAGTTCGCCACCAACCCCGCTCACTGGCTGCTCTGGCTCCAGGAGAGCCTCCCTCACCAGGAGGCCGGGGACCGGCGCGGCCGGCAGAGCCGCAAGGTCCTCTTCCGGCGCTGCTATATGAACCCGTCGCAGTTCGGCCGCTTTCGCCCCTACTTCACCCGCTCGGCCTTCGAGGTCGTGGACTGCCCGCCCCTGACCAGCGGCGGCAAGACCAGCGCCGACATCCACATGGTGATGGACATCCTCGACACCCTGGGCCATCCCACCCAGTTCGACGAGTTCATCATCCTGTCCGGCGACGCCGACTTCACGCCGGTGCTGCTGCGGCTCTCCAAACACGACCGCCGCAGCGCCGTGCTCGCCATCGGCCCCGCTTCGGTGGCCTACAAGGCCGCCTGCGACCTGCTGATCGACCAGGACACCTTCCTGGACGAGGCGATCGGGGTCAGCAGCAGCCCGGCATCCAAGAACGGCGAGGTCCCCCGGTCCACGGCCATGGAGGAGCTGCTGCGCCGCATCGCCGACCGGGTGTACGAACGGGCGGTCGCCGCCGGCGAGCTGATCGCCACCGACCTCCCCGGCATCTTCCGCGAGTTCCCGGAGTTCACCGCCAGCACCAACTGGCTCGGATTCAACAGCCTGCGGGGCATGGCGACCGCCGTCACCCAGGCGCGGACCGACCTCGAGATGATCGAGGGGGATCCGTGGAAGGTGCGCGCCGGCGAGCCGTCCGAAGGGGACGCCGCGCGCGGATCGCGCCCGCGGCCGGACTACAGCGGCCTGACGGAGCAGATCCTGGAGTACGTGCAATCGGTGATCGAGACCTCCGAGGCGGCCGTCCCCATGGCCCGGGCGGCGCAGATGGTGATCAGCCGCTTCGGCGAAAAGGTGCTCGACTCCCGGTGGGCGGGCGCGGGCACCTTCCGCGACCTCCTGGAGGGACGGGAGAACACCGGGTTCGCGGTCTCGTCGCTCAAGCCCGGCTATCTCTACGACCCCAAGCGGCACCAGCTGCCGGCTGAAGGCCGCCCCGAGGAGCTGGCGCTCGGCGATCCCAGCCTCAACTCGCTGGCCTACCGCATCCACCAGCTCACCGACACGCCGTACCTGACGCGTGACGAGTACGCCCGGGTGTTCCGCCTGATCGCCCGGGAGGTGACCGAGAACGGCTACTTCCTCACCCGGACCTCCAAGGCGGTGCGCGACCTGTGCGTCGAGGAGGACTCCCCGATCGCCCGCGCCAGCGTCAACTTCATCCTGCGGGGCATCACCTTCGGCGGCCACCGCTTCGGCCAGAACGGCCCCGAGAACCCGATCTCCCTCGGCACCTGCTTCTTCCGCAACGTCCTCAGCCTCTGCGAGAGCGCCGGGCTGCCGCTCGACGCCGGCGAGAGCGAGATCCTCGGCGACTGGATCCTCGGCGCCCTCCGCCAGCAGCACCAGGACGGCGCCCTCGAGACCCCCTCCGAGGCGGAGACCGAAGTCGCCGCGGAAGTCGCCGCCGAGGCCTGAGACCATGGCCCAGGACAGCCAGTGGGAGATCGGCGAGGAGGAGGTCCGGCTGGTGCTGGGCCTGCCGGCCGCGGACCGCTACCGCTGGTTCCTGCAGATCGTCTGCGACTGGGAGGAGGTCTGGGGGCTCAGCCATCCGGACGGCTGGGTGCTGGCGAGCGACCGGTCCCAGGGGGACGGCGGGGACGCCTTTCCGCTCTGGCCCCATCCGGACCTCGCGCGTCTCTGCGCCCAGGGCGAGTGGGAGGGAGCCGCTCCCGGACCGATCCCTCTCGACGAGCTGATCGAGGAGCTGCTGCCGCTGTTGGAAGAAGACCGCCGCCAAGTCGCCGTCTTCCCCACTCCCGAGGGAGAGGGCGTGATCGTCACGCCCGGGGAGCTGCGCCGGGACCTGGAGGCGGAATTGGAGCTCGGCCGGTGATCTCCGGGTGGTGAAGCGGCTTTCGATCCGCGTCCCCGGGCAGGGGCTGCACGACATCACGCGCGAGGTCTCGGAGGCGGTGCGCGCGAGCGGGGTCCGCGAGGGGCTCTGCACCGTCTTCATCCAGCACACCTCGGCCAGCCTGACGATCCAGGAGAACGCCGATCCGTCGGCGCGGCGCGACCTCGAGAGCTGGCTGAACCGGCTGGTGCCCGAGCGCGATCCCCTCTATACCCATACGGCCGAGGGGCCGGACGACATGCCTTCGCACATCAAGGCGGCGCTCACCGCCACCTCGCTGTCGATCCCCGTCCTGGACGGCGGCCTCGGCCTCGGCACCTGGCAGGGCGTCTACATCTGGGAGCACCGCAAGCGCTCCGGGCCGCGGAACGTGGTGGTGCACGTGGGGGAGTGAAGGGCGCCAAGAATGGCGCCCCTACAGATCAGCAGGATGTAGGGGCGCGATTCATCGCGCCCTCCCCTACGGGTAATACCCGCTGATCGTCCGCGCGTCGAGCCCCGTCCCGACCTTGACCTGGACGGCGCGGAAGGCGTCTTCGGGGCTGGTGTTGGTCGACTGGTAGGCGACGCGGTATTGCGAGCGCAGCTCGCGCTCGATCTCCTGGTAGACCCCTTCGAGCTGATCGGTCCCCTTGAGGAAGAAGCTCCGGCCTCCGGTCTCGGCCGCCAGGCGGGTGAGCTTGTCGGAGGCCTCTCCCCCCTGGGGCAGGTCGAGCCCGATGGCATAGACCGTGATGCCGGCCCGCCGGGCGTACTCCAGCGTCTGCTCGAAGTTGAAGCGGCTCGACCGGTCCACGCCGTCCGAGAGCAGCAGCACGGCGCGCTGCCCCTTCGCCCCCGTCAGGTAGTGGAGCGAAAAGACGACGCTGTCGTAGAGCGAGGTCTGGTCCTCGGCGACCAGGCCGGTAAATCCCTCCTCCAGCTCGGCGATGTCGTGGGTGAGCCCGACCGCCACGTGCGGCGCCTGGTTGAAAGTGATCACGGCCGCCTGGTCGACCGGCCGCAGGGTCCGGCGCAGGAACCCGAGCGCCGCCTTGCGCGTCGCCTCCATCCGGCCGCGCATCGAGCCCGAGTTGTCGATCAGGGCGACGATCCGCACCGGGACGTCCGTCATCCGGTCGAGGCGGCGGATCTGCTGCTTGACGCCGTCTTCCGCCACCTGGAAGTCGCCGGCGCCGAGGCCTTCGGCCGGCCGGCCGGTCTTGTCCACCACCGTGGTGTAGAGCTCGACCAGGCGGACGTCCAGCGCGTCCGGCGAGTCCGGCGCGTTGAGCAGGACGACGTCCTCGGCGGAGGCGCCGCCGGTCAGGTAGGCGACGGCCCGCACGTAGGCGGCCGGCGCGCCCTTGCCCGGCAGCGCGATGGGCTGGGTGTAGGGCGGCTGGTAGAGGGTCGCGACCAGGTCCTCGTTGAGGTAGAGCTCGACCCGCTCGACCGTCTCCCCCTCCGGCTCCTCGACCTCGGCCCGCGCGCGCAGGCTGCGGCGGTACTCCCTGCCGGGCCGCGGGTCGAGCAGCCGGATCGAGAACCGCTGCGCGCCGGCGTTCAGGGCGAGCTCGTCGGTGGCCAGCACCTTCCCCGTCCGGTCCAGCCCCTCCACCTTCACGGTCTGGGGGCGGGGCATGGGGCCGAGGTCCAGCGTCACCTCGTAGGGCGGCCGGGTGCGCGTCAGCAGGCGCCGGCCGTCCAGGAGGAACGAGACGCGGTCGATCTGCCGCTACTCGGGCAGGCCGGGGACGCGGTCGACCCGGGCCTCCAGCCGCACGTTGCCGGAGACGACCGCCCCCGGCGGCGGCAGGATGCGGACCGCCGGCTCGCGCGCCGCGAGAGAGGCCCCGGCCTCGGCGAAGAGGCTGGCGACCTCCGAGGCGCGGGGGCCTTCGCCGCGCACGGCCTCGGCGCCCGCGCTGCCCGCGGTCAAGTCGGCGGCCGGCTCGACGAGCTCCACCCGGGACGACCCGGCGCCGGGTACCGCCAGGTCGCGCTCGTCCTGGAACGAGCGCTTCGAGAGCAGGTTCTCCAGCTTGATCTTCAGCTTGTAGAAACCGGGGAGCAGGTAGCGCTCGAAGGCGAGCGGCACCGCCTGCCCGTCGATCGCCTCGGGCCGGACCCGGAACCGGTAACGGAAGGTGTCGAGCACCTGACGGTTGTGCAGCACCTGGCCGGTGAGGAGCAGGTCCTGGGCTGCGCCGGAGGCCGAGCCGGCGGCGGCGAGCAGCGACTCCCGCGGCAGGGTCATCAACACCCGCACCACCTGGCGCTCGTCGAGCTGGCCGGCGAAATCCACCTGGAGCCCGGCGTCGAAGGTGCCGGCCCCCCCGGCAGACAACTCGGTCGAGAGGGGCACGAAACGGGCGACCCAGTCCTGCGGCTGCGGCCTGGGCCGGGCGAGCGCCCTCTCCGCCAGCAGGCGGTAGTGCTCCTCCCCCGCCAGGCGGACCCAGCGCGCCTCCTTGACCACCTTGTCGCCGTGGGTGCAGGACTCGGGAGCCAGAGCGGACAGGCTCGGCGCGCCGGGCCCCGGACGCCAGAGCCGGGCCGGCCCCTGGCCGTCGCCGGTCCGGAAGACCAGGACCGAGCGCTGCTTGACCCGGAACCGCGGCTCGTAGACCCAGAACTCGAGCCCTTCGGAGTGGCCGGCGCAGCGGGCCTCGAACGAGGAGCTGGGCTCGCCCTGGAGCAGGAAGACCCGGGCGCGCTCGTCCTCCAGCGTGCCCCAGCGTCGCCGGGCCTCCGGCAACGCGGCCGTCCAGCGCTCTTCCAACTCGTTGCGCGGCGTCTCCGGGTAGGGGTCCCTGACCTCCCAGAAGCGGCGGATGAAGACCTGGCGCTCGGCTTCGCCGGCGAGCCGGAGGAAGGCCTCGCGCTCGCGGGGCGCGATCAGCAGGTCCACGGTCTCCAGGAAAGCCTGAGAGCCGGGCGGGGGCCCGGAGGCATCCGCGGCCGCGGGTGCGAGCACAGAGAGGACGATCAGGAGAATACTGCCATGTCGCGCCATCGCTACCCCCATCCGGAGGGTGTGCCGGAGGACAGCGGATTGAATCCGGGCCTGTCTGCCCGATGGTATAGCAAGAGATATGCCCCGGGGTGATGAAATAATCGGCCGCGACGAGGAGCGAGGAGGAGGAGCCATGGCTCGACGGGGTCGACGCAACAAGATCGGGAAACAGTTCCACGCGCCGGGGACCGCGCCAGGCACCCTGCGCGCGCCCGAGGGGATGTCCGCCGAGCCGGCGCGGATCACTCTCATCGAGTACGGGCCGGACCATCTCGAAGAGCGGCGCATCGAGCGGGTCGAAGAGCTGCAGGCCTATCGCGACACCCCGGAGGTGACCTGGGTCAACGTCGACGGCCTGCAGGACGTGGCCTCGATCGACAAGCTGGGCCAGATGTTCGGCTTCCACCCCCTGGCCCTGGAAGACGTGCTCCACTGCGGGCAGCGGCCGAAGATCGAGGACTACGGGTCCTATCACTTCATGGTCTTCAAGTCCGTCCGGCTGCGCGACGGCGCCCTGGAGACCGAGCAGATCAGCTTCTTCCTGTCCGGCAACTTCGTGATCACGCTCCAGGAGATCCCCGGCGACTCCTTCGAGGCGGTGCGCGAGCGCATCCGCCGGGGCAAGGGGAACATCCGCAAGTCGGGCCCCGACTACCTCACCTACGCGCTGATCGACGCCCTGGTCGACGAGTTCTTCCCGGTGCTCGAAGCCTACGGCGAGCGGATCGAGGACCTCGAGGACGTGGTGATCCAGAAGCCCACGCCGGAGACGCTGCGCGAGGTCCATCACATCAAACGCGAGCTGCTCACCCTGCGGCGCAGCGCCTGGCCGGAGCGGGAGGTGATCAACGCCATGCAGCGCGAGGAGTCGCACCTGTTCAAGCCGGAGACCCGGGTGTTCCTGCGCGACTGCTACGACCACACGATCCAGGTCATCGACATGATCGAGACCTACCGCGACCTGGCGAGCGGCCTGCTGGACGCCTACCTGTCGAGCGCCAGCAACCGGCTGAACGAGGTCATGAAGGTGCTGACGGTGATCTCGACCATCTTCATCCCGCTGAACTTCATCGCCGGCGTCTACGGGATGAACTACAACCCCGAGGCGAGCCCGTGGAACATGCCGGAGCTGGACTGGTACTGGGGCTATCCCTATGCACTCGGCCTGATGCTCGCGGTGGCCCTGGGGCTGGTGATGTTCTTCAGGCGCCGGGGGTGGTTCTAGGTTTCCTGGGTACGCGGGCGTCCTCGCC
>JBKKAU010000546.1:0-6339 GCA_046714475.1 Thermoanaerobaculia bacterium | reverse complement strand
CAGCCGCTCGCGCCACCAGGCGAGCTCCGCCGCCAGCACCTCGCCGGACAGCCAGCGGCGCTGCCAGACCGCGAAGTCCGGGTACTGGACCGCAAGCTCCGGCAGCGGCGACGGCCGGCCGGCTGCGAAGGCGGTATAGAGCACCCCCAGCTCGCGCACCAGCACCCCCATCGACCAGGCGTCGCTGACGATATGGTGCAGGGTGAGCAGGGCGACGTGTTCCTCGGCCGCTGTGGCCAGCAGAGCGGCGCGCAGCAGCGGGCCGTGCTCGAGGTCGAACGGACGGCGCGCCTCGTCGCGCACCAGGCGGGAGACCTCCGCCGTCCGCAGGGCCTCGCCCAGGCCACGCAGGTCGACGATCGGCAATGCCGCCCCGATGGCCGGCAGGACCACCTGCGCCGGCTCGCCTTGCGCCACGCCGAAGACGGTGCGCAGCGACTCGTGGCGGCGCACGACCTCGCCGAGGCTCGCGGCGAGCACCGGCACGTCGAGCCTGCCTTCCAGGCGGACGGCGGTCGGCACGTTGTAGGCCGGGCTCTCCGGCTCGAGTTGGTAGAGAAACCAGAGCCGCTGCTGGGCGAAAGACAGGGGCAGGACCCCGTCGCGCGACGCCGGCTCGATCTCCGGGCGGAGCGCCTGCCGCTCCGCCCGCATCGCCCGCTCGACACGCACGGCGAACCCGGCCACGGTGGGGCTCTCGAACAGGTCGCGCAGCGGCAGCTCGACGCCGAACGCCCGGCGCACCCGCGACACGAGCCGCGTGGCGAGGAGCGAGTGGCCGCCCAAGTCGAAGAAGCTGTCCTCGACCCCGACGCGCTCGACCTGCAACGCCTCGGCGAAGAGCTCGGCCAGCAGCTCCTCCACCGGGTTCCTGGGCGCCACCAGCGCCGTTCGCGGCGCCGCGTCCGCCTCGACCTCGATCTGCAGGAGCGCCCGCCGGTCGAGCTTGCCGTTGGGCGTCAGCGGCAGCGCCTCGACCCAGACCAGGGCCGCCGGCACCATGAACTCCGGCAGCCGTTCCGCCAGGAAAGCGCGCACCGCGACCGAGGGCCGCTCGCCGTCGGCGGGGACCGCGTAGGCCACCAGGCGCTCCCCGCCCTGCGGCAGGACCACCGCCTCGCGCACGGCCGGATGGGCGGCGAGGGCGGCCTCGATCTCGCCCAGCTCGATGCGGAAGCCGCGCAACTTCACCTGGTGGTCGGCCCGTCCCAGGTACTCGAGCTCGCCGTCCGGCCGCCGCCGGGCGAGGTCGCCCGAGGCATAGAGGCGCGCGCCGGGCCAGGGGGCGAACGGGTCGGGCACGAAACGCTCCGCGGTGAGCCCCGGCCGGCCGAGATAGCCGCGCTCCAGGCCGGCGCCGCCGACGTGGATCTCGCCCGCCACGCCGAAGGGCACCGGCTCGCGCGCGCCGTCGAGCACCTGCAGGTAGAGGTCGGAGATCGCCACGCCGATGACGCTCCCCCGGTCCAGATCGTCCCGCCCGAGGGGGCGGAACGTCACGTGCACCGTCGTCTCGGTGATGCCGTACATGTTGGCCAGCGTCGGGGGGCGGTCGCCGTGGCGGGCGAACCAGCCGGCCAGACGGCGCGGCTCCAGCGCCTCGCCGCCGAAGACCACCCAACGCAGCGCCAGCTCCTCCTCCCGCCCCGCTCCTGCCGGGCCCTCCTCGACCGCGGCGAGCTGGTAGAACGCCGAAGGCGTCTGGTTGAGCACGGTGACCTGCTCGCGCGCCAGCAGGTCGTAGAACTCCTCCGGCGAGCGGCTCACCCAGTACGGGACGACCACCAGGCGTCCGCCGTGCAGCAGCGCCCCCCAGAGCTCCCAGACCGAGAAGTCGAAGGCGTAGGAATGGAACAGCGTCCAGACGTCCTCGGGCTGGAACTCGAACCAGCGCCGGGTGGCGGCGAGGAGACGCGTGGCGTTGCCATGGGTGACCTGCACGCCCTTGGGACGGCCGGTGGAGCCCGAGGTGAAAATCACGTAGGCGAGGTTGTCCGGGAGGACCTCGCTGCGGCAGCCCTCGCCGCTCTCGCCCGCGATCGCATCCCAGTCCGCGTCCAGACGCAGAATGCACATCCGGGAGAGGGGACCCGCGTCATCCTCGGCGGGGCCGGGGATCACGTCCAGCAGCGCGTCCTGGAGGAGCAGCACCGGGTGGGCCCCGGCGGAGAATGTCGCGAACGTATCCTCCAGGATGAGCTTCAGCCGCTCTCCCGGGTAGCCCGGATCGAGCGGCACGTAGATGCCGCCCGCCTTGAGGATCCCCAGCAGCCCGACCACCATCTCGAGCGAGCGCTCGACACAGATCGCGACCGGGACCTCCGGCCCGACGCCGAGGCGGCGCAAGCGGTGCGCCAGACGGTTCGCCCTGGCGTCCAGCGCACCGTAGGTCAGCTCCCCTTCCGGGCTGGAGACCGCCACCGCCTCCGGCGTCCGCACCGCCTGAGCGGCGAAGAGCCCCGGCAAGGTGCCGACAGGAGCTGGGAGCACTCCGTCGCTCCACTCGACGGTGAGCTGGTGGCGCTCGGCCTCTGACAGCAACGACTGCTCCTCATACGAGGACTCGGGCGCGACGGCGATCGCCGCCAGGACGCGCTCGTAGTAGCCGGCGACCGCTTCAACCTGCTCGGCCGGGAAGCGGGCGGTGTCGTAGCGCAGGCGCAGGTAGAAGCTCCCGGAGTTGCGCCCCTGGCTGAAGCCGGCGAGGAAGGGGAAGTTGGTCTCCTCGAAGAAGCTGCTCTCCAGCAGCCGGACGTCGTCGAGGTCCGCGAGCCCCTGGTAGACGTGGAAGTGAACGAAGTCGAAGACGACCTCGAACGGGGGCTGGCCCCCGGTCTCGCGCTGCAGCTCGGCCAGCGGAAAACGCCGGTGCGGCAGCATGTCGCGCTCGGCCGCGAACGCCTGGCGCGCCAGCTCGATCCAGGAGCCGCCCGGCAGGTCGAGGCTCAGGGGCAGCGTATTCAGGAACAGGCCGAGCACCCGCTCCGCGCCCTCGCTCTCCGGCCGGCCGTTGCTCACCACGCCGGTGACCACCTGCGGCCGGCCGGAAAGCAGGGACAGCACCCGGCAATGGGCGGCGAAGAGCAGGCTCTTGACCGGCACTCCGGCCCGCCGGGAGACCGCGCGGAGGTCGTCCGACAGCCGGTCCGAGAAGCCCGTCTCGCGCCGGCCCGAGCTGCGGGACGCCGTCCGCTCGTCGCCGGAGCGCCAGCGCGGCAGCATCGAGACCGACGCGCCGGCCCGTTGCGCCTCCCAGTAGCGGCGGCTCTCCTCGGACGCGAGCGCCTGGCGCTCCAGGGCCACGAACTCGCGGTACGAGCTCGCCGGCGCCACGGCCTCGAGGACGGGCTCGCCCCGGTGCAGGGCGACGTAGGCCCGGAAGAGCTCGGCCATCAGCGAGGCGACGCTCCAGCCGTCGAGGATGGAGTGGTGGAAGCTGAGGGCGAGTTGGAAAGTCCGCTCGCCGCGCCGGTGGACCGCGAAGCGCAGCAACGGCGCCCGGCTCCAATCGAACGGACGGCGCTTCTCCACCTCGCTCCAGGCGGCCAGCCGCTCCTCCTGGGCCTCGCCCGCCAGCTCCCCCAGATCCTCCATCTCCAGTTCCACCGCCACCTCGCGGTGGACGAGCTGCAGCGGCTCGCCGAACGAAGACAGGTCGAAAGCGGTGCGCAGGATCGGGTGCGCGGCCATCACCCGGTCGATCGCCCGGCGCAGCAGCGCGGCGTCGAACGGCCCTTCGAGGTGAACGCTGAAAATGTCGTGATAGACCGCCGTCTCGGGGCTCAGCTCGCTGTGGAAGAGCATCCCTTGCTGCAGGCGGGCGAGCGGATAGGCGTCTTCGATCCCCTCGGGAAGAAGGCCGCGGATCTCCGCGGGCACCAGCGAGAACGGCGCCGGGGCGACCGCCGCCGCGCCGCCTCCCAGCTCGTGCGCCAGCTCGCTCACCGTCGGGTGCTGGAAGAGCTGTTGCAGCGTCAGCTCGAAGCCGCTCCGGCGGGCCTGCGACAGCACTTTGAGGCTGAGGATCGAGTCGCCGCCCAGGGCGAAGAACCCGTCGTTCCTCCCCACCCGCTCGACGCCCAGAACATCGGCCCAGATCGCGGCGAGCGCCTCTTCCACCGGTCCCCGGGGCGGCTCGATCTCACCCGCGAGGTCGGCCGCCTCCGGCGCCGGCAGGGCGCGACGGTCCACCTTGCCGCTGGAGGTGAGCGGCAGCGCGGGCAGCGCCACGAACAGGGCGGGGACCATGTACTCGGGCAGCCGCTGCCCCAGGGAGGCGCGCAGCTCCTCGACGCCGGGGAGGCCGTCTCCGGCCAGGTAGGCGACCAGGCGCTTGTGGCCGTCCGGCAGCTCCCGCACCACCACCACCCCCTGCCGCGCCGCGGGGTGCTCCAGCAGCGCCGCCTCGATCTCCCCCAGCTCGATGCGCAGGCCGCGCACCTTGACCTGGAAGTCGGTGCGGCCCAGGTACTCGACGGCGCCCCCCTCCTGGCGCCGCGCCAGGTCGCCGGTGCGATAGAGCCGCGCCCCGGGCTCCGTCCCCACCGGGTCGGGCACGAAGCGGTCGGCGGTCAGGTCGGGCCGGTTCACGTAGCCGCGCGCCAGGTTGACGCCGCCGATGTACAGCTCGCCCGGCACGCCCACGGGGACCGGCCGCAGCCAGGGGTCGAGCAGGTGGATGCGCGTGTTGGCGATCGGCCGGCCGATCGGCACCACCCGGGCCTCACCGTCGTCGCAGGGCCAGAAGGTAACGTCGACCGCGGCCTCGGTGGGGCCGTACAGGTTGTGCAGCCGCGCCGCGGAGCGGACGTGGAACCGCTGCACCAACTCGGCCGGCAGCGCCTCGCCGCTCGCCATGACGTCGCGCAGCGAGCGGCAGGACTCGACCCCGGGCTCGGTCAGGAAGAGCCGCAGCATCGAGGGGACGAAGTGGAGGACGGTGATCCCCTCGCCGGCGATCGTCTCCACCAGGTAGGCGTTGTCACGGTGCCCGCCCGGCTTCGCCATCACCAGACGCGCCCCGGTCATCAGCGGCCAGAAGAATTCCCAGACCGAGACGTCGAAGCTGAACGGCGTCTTCTGCAGCACATGGTCGGCCGGAGTCAGGGCGTAGGCCTCCTGCATCCAGAGCAGACGGTTGACGATCGCGCGGTGGGAGATGACCGCGCCCTTGGGCCGGCCGGTCGAGCCCGAGGTGTAGAGGACGTAGGCGGGGCTGTCGGGGTCGAGCGCCACCGCCAGCCGGTCCGCCTCCTCGCCGTCCAGAACGACATGCGCCGCCTTCTCCGGCAGACGGTCCAGCAGGTGCGGCTGGGTGAGAACGACTTCGAGGCGAGCGTTCTCCACCTGGTAGGCGATCCGGTCCGCCGGGTGCTCGGGGTCGAGCGGCACATAGGAGGCGCCCGCCTTGAGCACGCCGAGAAGGGACACCATCATCGCGGCCGAGCGCTCCATCAGCAGGCCGACGCGGCTCTCCGGGCCGCAGCCGAGCGCCAGGAGACGGCGCGCCAGGCGGTTCGCCCCGCGGTCGAGCCCGCGGTAGGTCAGCGCCTCGTCGCCGGCGGCCACCGCCACGGCGTCCGGGGCGCGGTCGACCTGCGCCTCGATCCATTCGTGCAGGCAGAGGTCGAAGCGGTACTCGGCGCGGGTGTCGTTCCAGGTGACGAGCAGCTCGTGTTGCTCGGCGGCGGTGAGCAGCGGCAGCTCTTCGACGACCCCGTCTTCCGCCATGGGCGGCATCCGGACGAGCAGGGTCTCGAGGTGGCGCAGCATGCGCTCCACGGTCGCGGCGTCGAACCGCCGGGCGTCGTGGAGCAGCCGCAGGCTCAGATGGGTGCGGGCGGAGGCCACCAGGGTCAGCGGGTAGTTGGTCTGCTCGTAGACCCCGACCTCCCGTATGCGGAGCCCCTCCGCGGCCTGCTCGCGCACCGACTCGTCGACCGGATAGTTCTCGAACGCCAGGATGCTCTCGAACAGCGCCTGGCCTCTGGGGACGCCGCTCCAGGCCTGGACCTGCGACAGCGGGCTGTGCTCGTACTGCCGCGTCCGCGCCTGGCGCTCCTGGAGGGCCTGGAGCCAGGCGGTCAGCCCGGTGCGCGGCGCCACCTCGGCCCGCGCCGGCAGGGTGTTGATGAACAGGCCGACGATCGACTCGATGCCGGAGAGCGGGGCCGAGCGGCCCGAGGCAACGGCGCCGAAGACCACGTCCGTCTCGGCGCTGTAGCGGTGGAGCAGCAGCGCCCAGGCGCCCTGGAGCAGCGTGTTGAGCGTCAGCCCGTGCTCGCGCACGAAGGCATCGAGCTGGGCTGTGCCGGCCCGATCCAGGCGGCGCTGCTGGAC
>JBKKAU010000545.1:0-14902 GCA_046714475.1 Thermoanaerobaculia bacterium | reverse complement strand
GGGTCCACCGCCGCCACGGCGGCGCGGGTCCGCTCGACCGACCCCGCCGTGCGGCCGGCGCGGCCGGTGAGCTCGGCGCTCCCCGCGCCGTCGTCCCGCAGCCAGCGCACCACGACGTCGAACGACGACGGCTGGACCGGCAGGCCGGTGCCCGCCAGGAACGAGGCGACGATCGCGCCCAGGCCGCCGGCGGGCTCCAGCGGCAGGTCCGCCACGAGCTCGCGGGCCTCGGCGAAGGCGCGCCGGATCCGCTCTTCCACCTGCGCCGGGTCCAGGAAGTCCAGCAGCCGCTTGCCGCGCTCCACCAGCTCGTCCAGGGCCGGCGCCAGGTCGCGCAGCTTGAGGTCGGCGATGAGCTTCTCGCGCGCCTCGTCCAGACGCTGCTCCAGGGGTTGGACCAGGGCGGCCGGCGAGTAGCGGTCGACGGCGGCAAGGATCTGGTCGAAGGCGTCGCGCAGCGGCTGGAGCTGGGCGTCGAGGTCGAGCGACGCCACCGCCGTCTTCAGGGAGTCGATGGCCTCGGTCACCGGCTCCAGGGCGACCTGCGGCGAGACCTCGCGCACCTTGGCGGCGAGGCTCTCGAGCTCGTCGTCCAGCGCCGCGGCCTGGGCTCGCGGGTCGAGCTGCCGCACCGCTTCGAGGAGCTGATCGTAGAGCTGCTGGACCTCCTGGACCTGGCCGCGGAGGAGCTCCTCGAAGGACTCGCCGGAGGGGCCGCGGAAGACCAGGAGGACCTGCGCCTGGGCCTCGCGCGGCCGGGCCTCGCGCACCGGCCGCAGCGCCGTCACCACGTCCCCTTCCATGGAGTCGGGGAGCAGCTCGAAGGGCACGTTCTCGATCACCGAAGCGGTCGACTCGATGGCGCCGGATACGCCGTCGAACGTCGGCTGGAGGTCCGCCTGGGCGAGGAGGTCGGCGAACCCCTGGATGTTGCCCGCCACCTGGCCGGCCACGGCGTCGAGGCCGAGGCCGTCCACGAACTCCGCCGCCTGATCGAAGACCTGCTCGATGGCGCCGGTGAAGGTGTTCACCGCCTCTTCGGCGTCCTGGATCGCCGCCAGGGCGGTGTCCGCGGCGTCGCCCAGCGCCTCCTCGACGCCGGCCACCAGCTCGCGCAGGGTGTCGAGGGCGTCGGTCACCGGCTGGAGCGCGGTGCGCACGGCGCCGGCGACCGTATCGAGCGGCAGGGCCGCCACGGCGGCGCGCACCTGCTCCAGGGCGGTGCGCACGGCCAGGATGACGCCGGCGATGGCCTCGGTGAGCTGGGCGGACATCTCCTGGAACGTCGCGACCCCGGCGCGGATGGGCTCGGCGAGCTGCTCCACCGGCGCGCTCTCGATCGTGGCGGCGAGCTCGGCCGATCGGGTCTCCAGCTCGTCCAGGATCTGGTCGAACGTCCGCTCGGCCACGGCGCCCAGGTCGACGTCCAGGAGCGCGCCCAGGCGCTCGCCGAGCCAGGCGAAGGCGCGGGTGATGGCCGCGGTGTCGGCCGTACGCACCAGGGCGGTCGAGCGCTCCACGTCGACGCGCACCCGCGGCAGGTCCAGGTAGACCAGGGTCGCCTCGCCGAAGCCCATGGCCTCGGACATGGCGGTCAGCGTCTCGCCCAGGCGGATGGAGACCTGGAAGATGGCGCCGGCCGCCGCCTCCACCTGGGCGGGGTCGTCCGGATCCAGGGACGCCACCGTCGAGAGGAGCGGGCCGCCGGGTTCGAGGGCGGCGAGCACCTCGGCGGTGCGGGCGTTCAGGGCGATGGGGTCGAGCTGGGCGGCGAGGATGGCGGTGAGCCGCTCGGCCTCGGCGAGGACCGTCTCCAGGCTCATCATGCCGCCCACGGCCTGGACCGCTGCCTGGACGGCGGCGATGAAGTCCCCGATCGGGAGCTGGAGCGTGCGCGTGTCCAGCCCGCCGGCCGCCAGCCAGCTGGAGAGGGCTCGCCAGAGGACCTGCCCCTCGGGCGCGTTGCCCACGACCTCGGCGAGGCGGGAGAGGACGCCGGCGAAGCCCGAGTCGCCCGGCTCCTCCAACTCCGCGGCCAGCTTGGCCATAAGCTCGCGGATTTTTCCGGGAAGGTCCTGAGTGGTGGCGGCCTCGATCAGCTCCAGGGGAGCGGTGATGGAGGTGAGGACCGACGCCCCGTCGGCCCCGTCCGCCAATGCGGCGAGCTGAGGTGCGATGTCGGCGGCGAGGCGCGAGGCGAGCGCCGCGATCCCCGACGCGTCGAGCCGGACGCCGCCGGACACCTCGTCGAGCCGCTCCGGCGCCGCCGGGAGCGTGAGGTTCTCGAGCTGTGTACGGGAGCCGCCGGCGGCGCCGGCGAGAGCCGTGACCAGCGAGCCGATGTCGAGCCGGCCGTTGAGGTCGGTCTGCAGGCTCACGGTCCGCCCTCCAGCAGCGAGCGCAAGGGGGTGAGGAGCGTGCCCGCCTGCTCCAGCGTCTGCCGCAGGCCCTCGGCGGCCTCTTCAACGGGGGCGAGGAGGTCCCCGACCGGGGGCACGCTGACGAGCAGGGCCGGCAGGTCGAGGAGGTCGAGCCCCAGGTCCACGTCGAGTCCCAGGTCGGCGTCCACGTCGAGCCCGAAGTCGGGGGCCAGTCCCGGCGGGGGCGGCGGCTCGGTGTACTCCTTGAGGACGAGGCGATAGCGGAAGGAGTCGGCGCTGCCGGCCACCTCTTCCACCTCGAAAGCCTGGACGAGGACCTGCTCGAGCTGCGCCTCGTGGACGATATCGGCCACGAAGTCGACCGGCTCGGCGGCGTAAAACTTGCCGCGAACCTCCTCGAGGAAGGCGTCGCGCGCCTCGTCGCCGGTGAGCGAACCGGAGATCTCGACGGCGAGGGCGCCCTTGCCGAGATCCTGGTGCAGGTCGCCGGACAGGCCCGGCACCGGCAGGATGCCGAGGCGCCGCGCCTCGAAGGCCCGGATGCGCTCGATCCGGGGCACCTCCCACGAGCCGATCATCGGGCGGAGGATCATGGGGTGCTCCTTTCGCCATAACAGGCGCCCGCCAGGGATCGTTCGTTACAGGCTTCGTACGGATGCCAGGCGGACTACGCGGCGGGAAGTCGACAGGCTATACTCAGCGGGATGGCGATGAGAAAGCACGTTGAATGGGTTCAGCCGGATCGGGTCTCTCAAGAGGTCGAGGCGGCAGGTGAGCGCTCGGAGCTCCTGGCCCGCAAGCATACCGGGCAGAGGCTTTCTCCGAAGGAGGAGGAGCGTCTCCAAGGGCTGACCGCGAAGCTCAAAGAGCTCCTGCCGCCGGTCACCAGCAAGGATCTCGAGGTTCTCCTGGAGATGACGGAAGAGGTAGACCGTATCCGGGAGCACGCCCGGGACCGTCGGCGACGGCTAGAGCTGATTTAGTCTCTCGATCCCATAGATGAACCGTCTCTTTGAAGCATTGATGTTTCCGGTTCGTCGGCAAGACCGGGGGCCTGATCCGGGCCCTTTCACAGAGCATCGTTCCTATAAGCCACATCTGCAGAGCGCATTCCGCCGGAAGTGCGTCTACTGCCGTACTCCGGACGGCCTCAAGGGTGAGGAGGGCTTCGGAGTCGATCACTACCTGCCGAAGTCCAGGTTCCCCCACTTGGCCATTGCATGGCCGAATCTCTTCTATGCCTGTAACGTCTGCAATACGTGGAAGGGGGAGTACGTGTCCACTCCCGAGCTGTTCCTTCCCAACCCGTGTGATCATCAGATGTCGGATCACCTCCAGTATTCAGGTGCGAAGATCGACACCTATACCGTGCATGGCGAGTGGTTGAAGGAGTTGTTGCACCTCGAAGGGCTGAGGACGTTTCGGGAGTTCATCCTTTCTGCGTTGGGAAAGTTTTTGCGCGTCCGCAATGAGCTCGTCGAAGACTTGACCGACTACGAAGCCCGACTCGATACCGCCCAGACTGACGAGGACCGGAGCTTGCTCCAGGCTGCCATTCTGGATACTGCCGCAGAGTTGGAGCGGGTGGACGGTCATATCGAGCGGCTGACCGGCGAGCGCGTGGGTATGAACCCGGCTGTCTAGAGGGAATCTCTTCGATCGGCGCCATGATTACCTGCGCCGACTTCGACAAGGTCGAGATCCGCGCCGGGCGTAGTAGCCTCACCAGAGCAAGCCAGGAGCGAACATGATCCGGATCCTGACCTTCTGTCTCCTTCTGACCGCCCTGCCCCTGACCGCCGCCGCCAAGCCCGGGGCGATCCACCCGGACGTTCCGAAGCAGGTGGATGCCAAGGCGTACTACGTCGTCTTCCTGCACGGCAAGATCGTCGAGGACAAGGGACCGCGTCCCACCCACGAGCGGTTCGGGGTCTATGAGTACCGGCAGATCCTGGACCGGCTCGCGGCCGAGGGGTTCCAGGTGATCAGCGAGGCGCGGCCCAAGGACACGGACACCGGGCGCTACGCCGCCAAGGTGGTGGGACAGGTCCAGAGGCTCCTCCAAGCCGGCGTGCCTCCTGCGCGGATCGCGGTGGTCGGTTTCTCCAAGGGGGGAGGCATCGCCATCCAGGCCTCGTCGCTGCTCCGCGACGACCGGGTCAATTTCGCCTTCCTCGCCGCCTGCGGGCCGTGGATTTTCGAGCAGACCGCGGTGCGGCCGGCCGGACGGGTGCTCTCGATCTACGAGGCGAGCGACCGCGGCGGGGTGTCGTGCCAGCCGCTCTTCGACCGCGGCTCGCCGGGAATGCGGAAGAAGGAGATCCGCATTGACACGGGCAAGGAGCACGGAGCCTTCTTCCAGCCCCGCCCGGTGTGGCTCCGCCCGCTGGCCGAGTGGCTCCGGCAGGCGGGTTGACCGTCGTGCAAGTTGCTTCTACACTGCGATTTAGGCCCAAAGATCGAGACGCCGGAGGCTGTCATCCAGAATCTGCAACCCATCGTGCTGCTGGCCGGCTTCGAGCCGGGGAGCCTGGAGACCTGCCGCCGGCTCCTCGAGCCCGGCCTGCGCCTGCTTGCCGCCGAGGATGAGAAGGATGCGCGCCCGCTCCTCGAGACGCACCTGATCGCCGTCCTCTGCCTGGGGCCGGGCGTCCCCGGCCAGCGCGCCATCACGCTGATCGAAGAGGCCGAGACCGGCGCCGAGCCCTCTGGCCGGCTCAACATCGTGCTCGCCGCCGGCGACGACCTGTCGCCTTTCCAGGACCTGATCGACCGCGACCGGATCTTCTACCTCACCCAGGAGCCGGTGCCGGCCGCCGACCTCGCGGCCATCCTGCGCGGCGCGGCCGACCGCTGGCGCACGGCCCTGGTGCGGGGCGGCGAGGAGCGGGAGCGGATCGCGCTCGGCCGGCGCCTGCTCGGCGCGGCGCGCGACATCGCCTCCGAGAAGAAGGCCTCGGGGGCGGGCCGGGCGGCGGCCGACGCCGCCGAGGAGCTGGTCGGCGCGGAGCGGGCCTGGTGCCTGTTCTACGACCCGGTCCACGAGACGCTCTGGGCCGGCGACGAGGGCTCGCCCGACGAGCGCCGCGAGAGCGCCGCGGTCGGCCTGGTGAGCTTCGTCACCCGGACCGGCGGGCCGGTGAGCCTGGAGCGGCTGGGGAGCGACCCGCGTTTCGACCGCGACGCCGACGATCCGGAGGCCACGGGGGACGAGCGCTTCGCCGCCGTGCCGGTCGTGCTGCCCGCCGAGCTGGCCGGCGCGGCCGGAACCCGGGTGCTGGCGGTGCTCGTGGCGATCCGCGCGGCTGCGGCTCCCGTCTTCTCGGAGCGCGACCTCGTGAGGCTCGCGCGGCTGGCCTATAATGCCGCGCCCACCTTGGCCCACCTGCTGCCCGCGGCCGAGGAGGAGGAGGCCGCCGCCGCGGGAATGCTCTCGCCCGGGCTCTTCCGCGAGCAGGCGATCGAGCACCATCGCGACGGCCTGAGCGGCGAGGGGGACCTCCTGCGCGCCGACCCCGGCTGGATGCAATGGACCTTCCGGCTGCTGGTCGCCGTGGTGGCGGCCGGGCTGCTGTTCGTGGTCCTCGGCAAGATCCGCGAGTACGCGTCCGGCCCGGCGGTGATCCGGCTGGGCGGCCGGACCGACCTGACCGCCAACGCCGCCGGCACGGTGACCCAGGTCCTGGCGCGGCCGGGCGAGCGGGTGGCGCGGGGACGGCTGCTGGTGCGCTTCTACGGCGCCGGGGAGGCCGCGCAGCTGGAGCGCATCGAGCGCGAATTCGAGCTGCAGCTGATCAACCGGTTGCGCAACCCCAACGACCAGGGGGCCGAGCAGGGGCTGATCTCGCTCCGCGCCGAGCGCGAGCTGGCCCGGGCGCGCCTCGCCGAGCGCGACGTGCGGGCGCCCGCGGCCGGCGTGGTGAGCGACATCCGCGTGCGGCCGGGGCAGCACATCGCCCCCGGGCAGACGCTGCTGTCGGTGCTCGGCGAGCGCGGCGTGCCCACGGTGGTGGCGCTGCTGCCCGGACAGTACCGGCCGCTGCTCAAGCCGGGGATGGAGCTGCGTCTGGAGGTGCAAGGCTACCGCTACGCCTACCAGCACCTGACCGTCGCCTCGGTCGAGGACGAGGTGATAGGCCCTGCCGAGGCGCGGCGCTACCTCGGCGACGCGGTGGCCGACGCCATGCCGCTCGACGGTCCGGTGGTCCTGGTCACGGCCCGCCTCGCCTCGCCGACGTTCGAGGCCGAGGGGCGGACCTGGCGCTATCACGACGGCATGTGGGGCCAGGCCGAGGTGCGGGTCCGTTCGGAGCGCATCCTGGTCGCCCTGATCCCGGCGCTCAAGGCGCTGTTCGAAGGGGAGGACCGCAATGTCTGAGCCGGCGGGGCCGTCTGAGAACGGCCGGGAGCCAGGCCGCGAGCCGCTGGCCCCGCTCGCCCCTCTCGAACAACGGTTCCCGGCGCTCGGCCGGCTGGCCTTCTCGCGCCGCCGCCGCCGCGTGCCGCACGTCCAGCAGACGACCTCGGCCGACTGCTGCGCCGCCTGCCTCTCCATGGTGCTCGCCTATCACGGCAAGCAGCTCCGCCTCGACGACGTGCGCAAGGTCACCGGCTTCGGCCGCGACGGCGCCGACGCCCTCGCCCTGTTGAACGCCGGCCGGGTCTTCGGCATGCGCGGGCGCGGCGTCCGCATTGATGACGTCGACGACCTCAAGTTCCTGGACCCGGGGTCGATCCTGCACTGGCGCTTCAACCACTTCGTGGTCTTCGAGCGGGTGAACGGCGACGGCGCCGACCTGGTCGATCCGGCGGCTGGGCGGCGGCACGTCTCGCGCGAGGAGCTGGGCCGCTCGTTCACCGGCGTCGCCCTGTCGTTCGAGCCGGGCGAGGAGTTCGAGCCGGTGGCGAAGCGGCCGCGCAACATCCACCGCTATCTGCAGATGCTGCGCGCCCAGTCGAGCCCCCTGGTCCGCGTCCTGGTGACCTCCGGCCTGGTGCAGCTCTTCGCCCTGGCCGTGCCGCTGCTGATCGGCACCCTGGTCGACCGGGTCATCCCGCGCGGCGACGTCAGCCTGCTGACGGTGCTGGCGGTGGGGCTCGGGACGATCGCGGTCTTCAGCCTGCTCGCTTCGCTGCTGCGCTCTTATCTGCTGCTCTACCTGCGCACCCGCCTGGACGCGCGGATGACGCTCGACTTCCTGGACCACCTGGTCGACCTGCCCTACGCCTTCTTCCAGCAGCGCTCGGCCGGCGACCTCATGATGCGGCTGGCGAGCAACGCCACGGTGCGCGAGATCCTCACCTCGGGCGCCCTGTCCGGCATGCTGGACGGCCTGCTGGTCAGCCTCTACCTGATCCTGCTGTTCGTGGCCAGCCCGACCATGGGGTTCCTGGTGCTGGGGCTCGGCGCGCTGCGGATCGGCCTCTTCCTGTTCACGCGCCGGCGCCACCGCGAGCTGATGGCGCGCTCTCTGGAGACCGAGTCGCGGTCGCAGAGCTATCAGGTGAACCTGCTGGCCGGCATCGAGACGTTGAAGGCGGCGGGGGCCGAGCACCGCGCGGTGGAGCAGTGGTCGCACCTCTTCGTCGACGTCCTCAACATCTCGGTCGCCCGCGGCCGGCTGAGCGCCGGCGTCGACTCGGCGCTCGCCGCCCTGGCCACCGCCTCGCCGATGGTCATCCTGGTCGTCGGCGCCGTCCAGGTCCTCCAGGGGGACCTGTCGCTGGGCACCATGCTGGCCCTGAACGCGCTCGCCGCCGGCTTCCTGACGCCGCTGTCGCAGCTGGTCTCGACCGCCTTCCAGCTGCAGCTCCTCGGCAGCTACCTGGACCGCATCGACGACGTGCTGGACACGCCGCGCGAGCAGGACGCGGCCCAGGTCACGCCGGCGGGCAAGCTCAAGGGCGGCATCCGCCTGGAGGGGGTGAGCTTCCGCTACAGCCAGTTCGCGCCGCTGGCGGTGCGCGACGTCTCGATCGACGTCCCGCCCGGCCGGTTCGTGGCGCTGGTCGGCCCCTCGGGCGCCGGCAAGTCGACGCTCGCCAGCCTGCTCGTCGGGCTCTATCGCCCCACCGAGGGGCGGATCCTGTTCGACGGCCTGGACCTCTCCGAGCTCGACCTGCGCTCGGTGCGCCGGCAGGTGGGGATCGTGCCGCAGCACCCCTACCTGTTCGGCGCCAGCATCCGCGCCAACATCCTGCTCTCCGACCCGACGCTGCCGCTGACGCGGGCGGTGGAGGCGGCGCAGCGCGCCAGCATCCACGACGACGTCCTGGCGATGCCCATGGGTTACGAGACGCTGCTCGCCGACGGCGGCGCCTCGCTCTCCGGCGGCCAGCGCCAGCGCCTGGCGCTCGCCCGCGCCCTGGTGCACCGTCCGGCCATCCTGCTGCTCGACGAGGCGACCAGCTCGCTCGACACGGTGACCGAGGTCAAGATCCAGCGCGAGCTCGCCAGCCTGCGCTCCACCCGCATCGTCATCGCCCACCGGCTGAGCACGATCCGCGACGCCGACCTGATCCTGGTGATGGAAGACGGCACGGTCGTCGAGCAGGGCCGGCACGAGGAGCTGATGGCCCGCGGCGGCACCTACTCCCGGCTGGTCGCCGCCCAGGTCGAGAAAGAACGGATGCGCGCCGCCGGCGTTTGACCGGCTCCTGAAAGGGCGCGATGAATCGCGCCCCTACACGCGCAGGTACCCATCTGTAGGGGCGCAATTCATTGCGCCCTGGCTCTCCGGCCGTCTCGGTCCCGGCCCTTCGAGGCACCTGGGTTGTCAGAGTGGGCTAGAATCCTCTGCCCAAGGACAGGAGTATCTTCATGCGGCCGCTTTTTCAAGTACTCGGATTCCTGCTGCGCGCGTCGAAGGACATCCCGCACGCCCGGCTCACCATGTCGTTCGTCATCCTGGCGGGAGTCGTGAGCGGCGTCGCCAGCAGCGCCATGATCATGATGGTCAGCAACTACGTCAACGGCAAGGGGACCGGGGTCATGGGCCTGGGCTGGGTCTTCGCCGCCCTCTGCGTGCTGCTGCCCCTGTTCCGCTTCCTCTCGCAGACGATGCTGATCAACCTGACGCAGAAGAGCCTGCGGATCATGCGCGTACGGCTCGGGCAGCGGATCCTCTCCGCGCCGTTGCGCCATCTGGAGAAGGTCGGCGCCTCGAAGCTCCTGGCGACCCTGACCACCGATGTCGCGACGCTGGTGGACGCCCTGGGGATGGTGCCCGGCATCTTCATGTACGCCGCGATCGTGGTGAGCTGCCTGATCTTCCTCGGCTGGATCTCCTGGACGGTACTGCTCCAGATCGCCGTCTTCTTCGTGATCGGCATCGTCTCCTACCAGTTGCCGGTGATCAAGGCCATGGGGTACATGCAGCGGGCGCGTGAGCTCCACAACTCGATGATCGGGTATGTTCGGGCGATGGTCGAGGGCACCAAGGAGCTCAAGATGCACAACGCCCGCCGCAGCTCCTTCCTCCAGGCGTTCGACGGCTCGGTGGGCGATCTCCAGCGCGAGATGCGCATCGGTTCGACCATCTTCGTCGCCGCGGCGAGTTGGGGGCACGTCCTCTTCTTCGTCGTCATCGGCCTGCTGATCTTCGTCTTTCCCAGTTACCAGACCATCAGCCCGGACGTCATCGGCCGCTACACCCTGACCCTGTTTTTCATGATGACGCCGCTCGAGGCGCTGATGCAACAGATCCCCGCCTTCGGGCGTGCAGCGATCGCGTTGCGGATGGTGGAGGAGCTCGGCTTTTCGCTGGAGCAAGAGGCTCGCGAGCGTCCGCTGCAGAGCGAGGTGGCGCCGCAGTGGAACCGGCTGGATATCGCCGGCGTCACGCACTCCTACCGCCGGGAGAACGTCGACGAGAGCTTCGAGCTCGGGCCGATCAACCTCTCCTTCGCGCCCGGCGAGATGATCTTCATCGTCGGCGGCAACGGCAGCGGCAAGACCACGCTCGCCAAGCTGCTCCTGGGACTCTACGCCCCCGAAAAGGGGGAGATCCGCTTCAACGGCCAGGTCATCTCCGACGAGAACCGGGAGTGGTACCGCGAGCACTTCTCGGCGGTCTTCGTCGACTTCTTCATTTTCGAGAAGCTGCTCGGCCTGGACGCCAGCTCGCTGGACGACAACGCCCGCAAGTACCTGCGCCAGCTCCATCTCGAGCAGAAGGTGCAGGTCAAGGACGGCGCGCTGTCGACGGTGGACCTGTCGCAGGGCCAGCGCAAACGTCTGGCGCTGCTCACCGCCTATCTCGAGGACCGTCCGATCTACCTGTTCGACGAGTGGGCCGCGGACCAGGACCCGATCTTCAAGGAGATCTTCTACCTGGAGCTGCTGCCCGAGCTCAAGTCGCGCGGCAAGACGGTCTTCGTCATCAGCCATGACGACCGCTACTACTACGTGGCCGACCGCATCCTGAAGCTCGACTACGGCAAGATCGTCTCCGACCGTTCGATGACCGAGTTCCTCGACTCGCTCACCACCGAGCCCGGGTCCTTCCGGACGCACGAGGCCGGCGCCTGACGATGGCCTGGTTGTACGCCGGACTGCTCGCCGGCCTGGTGCACGCGCTCGCCGGGCCCGATCACCTGTCGGCCGTCGCGCCGCTGGCGATCGGGCGGCGGCGCTCCCGCTGGCAGACCGGCCTCCTCTGGGGGCTCGGGCACAGCGCCGGAGTCGCCGTCATCGGGCTGCTCGCCCTGGGGCTGCGCGGCGTCCTGCCGCTCGACGGCGTCTCGTCCTGGAGCGAGCGCCTGGTCGGCGCGGTGCTGATCGCGGTGGGGCTCTGGGGGCTGCGCAAGGCGTCGCTGGCGCGCCTGCCGACGTGGTCCGAGGAGACGGCCGAGCAGGAAGCAGCCGGGAGAGAAGGGGAGGAGCGGCCGAGGCCCCGGAGGAGGTCGGCGGCGTTCTGGATCGGCGGGCTCCACGGCCTGGCCGGCAGCTCGCACATCCTGGGCCTGTTCCCCGCCCTGGCGCTCCCCTCGCGGGCGGCGTCGTTCGCCTACGTCGGCGGGTTCGGCATCGGCACGGTCGCCGCCATGGTCGGCTTCTCGACCACCCTGGGCTGGCTCGCGCTCCGCATCACGGCGCGCGGCCAGCGCGCCTACCAGGCCCTGCTCGGCGGTTTCTCCGCCGCCGCCGTCGTGGTGGGCTGTTTCTGGCTGGTGTCCTGAGCGGGCCCCGGCCCCTGGGCCTGTCTGGGATTATCGGCCCACTTCGATCTGTTAGACTTCCTCGGCTCATGTCGGAACCCGTGAAACGCCCCCGTGTGGGCATGATCAGCCTCGGCTGCCCGAAGAACCTCGTCGACAGCGAGATCATGCTCGGCGAGCTGTCGCGGCGCGGCTACGAGGTGGTCCAGGACCTGGATTCCGCCGAGACGGTGGTGGTCAACACCTGCGCCTTCATCGAAGAGGCGCAGCAGGAGTCGATCGACGCCATCCTGGAGGTGGTTGGCCGCAAGGGCCGCGGGGTCGACAAGGTCCTGGTCGCCGGCTGCATGGTGAACCGCTTCGGCCAGGAGCTGGCGCGCGAGATCCCCGAGATCGACGGCTTCGTCGGCCTCGACCAGCTGCGCGAGGTCGGCGACCTGGTCCAGCTCGGCGGCGGCCCGCCGCTGCCCGCCCCCTCCCACATGGTGTTCGATCACACGGCGCCGCGGCTGCTGACCACCCGCGGCCACGCCTACCTCAAGGTCGCCGAGGGGTGCAACAACCCCTGTACCTTCTGCGCCATTCCGATCTGGCGCGGCCGGTTCCGCAGCCGCTCCATCGACAGCCTGGTCGAGGAGGCGCGGCGCCTGGAGGAGTCCGGCATCACCGAGCTCAACCTGATCGCCCAGGACACCACCCGCTACGGCGAAGACCTCGGGCTGCGGCGCCACGGGCTGCTGCGCCTGGTCGAGGCGCTCCTCGCGGCGACGTCGATCCCCTGGATCCGTTTCCTCTACGCCTACCCGACGACGCTCGACGAGGACCTGCTGCGCCTGATGGGGAGCGAGAAGCGGTTCTGCTCCTATCTCGACATGCCGCTCCAGCACAGCCACGGCGAGATCCTGTCGGCGATGCGGCGCGGCGGCGACGCGCGGCGCTACCTGCGCCTGCTGGAGCGGGCGCGCGAGCTGGCGCCCGACGTCTTCCTGCGCTCCACCTTCGTCGTCGGCTTCCCCGGCGAGACCGAGGAGCACTTCCGCGACCTCCAGGAGTTCGTGCGGCGCGCCCGCTTCGACCACCTGGGCGCCTTCGCCTACAGCCCCGAGGAGGGGACGCCGGGCGCCGGGCTGCCGGGGCGCGTCCCCCGCAACGTGGCCGGACGACGGCTGCGCCAGCTCCTCGAGGTCCAGCGGCCGATCGCCCTGGAGCAGAGGCGGCGCCTGATCGGCCACCGGCTCGAGGTGCTGGTCGAGGGACCCTGCGAGGAGAGCGAGCACCTGCTCCAGGGACGCCATCACGGGATGGCGCCCGACATCGACGGCCGGCTGCTGATCAACGACGGCGAGGCGCCGGCCGGGACGCTGGTCGAGGTGGAGATCACCGAGGCCTACGCCGACGACCTGGTCGGCCACATCACCGGCGCGGCGCGTCCCGAGGACGCCGGCCGGGTGCGGGCCGCCGACCCGGCCCTGGCTCCCCTGGCGTCCCTGGCTCCCGACAACGCCGTCTACGCCTGACCCTCCCGGGTCCCATGCACGTCCTCCACGACGCCTACAACAGCAGCGACCTGCCGCGCGGCGGCGTCGCCGCCATCGGCAACTTCGACGGCGTGCACCGCGGCCAGCGCGCCGTGCTCGACCGCACCGTGGAGCGCGCCCGCGAGCTGCGGGTGCCCGCCGTGGTGGTCACCTTCGATCCGCATCCGCTGGCGGTGCTGCGTCCCGAGCAGGCGCCGACGCCGATCACCACCCTGCGCCAGAAGGAGGCGCTGCTCGAGGAGGTGGGGATCGCGGTGATGCTGGTGGTGCGTTTCTCCCCCGAGCTCGCCAAGACGCCGGCGCGCGCCTTCGTGCGCGACTTCCTGCACGGCCGGCTCGGCCTCCAGGAGGTCTACGTCGGCTCCAACTTCGTCTTCGGCCACCAGCGCGAGGGGGACCTGGCGATGCTGCGCGAGATCGGCGAGGAGCTGGGCTTTGCGGCCTCCGGCGTGGAGGAGGTGGTCCACCAGGGGGAGCGGGTGTCGAGCACCCGCATCCGGCGGGCCATCGCCGACGGCAACGTCGCCGAGGCGGTCGAGATGCTCGGCCGGCCCTATACGATCTCCGGCCAGATCGCGCGCGGCGACCGCATGGGGCAGCGGCTGGGCTGGCCGACGATCAACCTGGTCCCGGACAACAAGCTGCTGCCGGCCGACGGCGTCTACGTCGGGCGGGTCTTCTTCCCCAGCTACCCGGCCAGCTTCGACTGCGTGACCAACATCGGCACCCGTCCCACGGTCTACGAGAACTACCAGCGGGTGGTGGAGAGCCACATCCTGGACTTCAAGGCCGACGTCTACGGCCGGCGGGTGGACCTCTCCTTCTACAAGCGCCTGCGCGAGGAGCGGATCTTCCCCTCGGTGATGGACCTGTCCGCCCAGATCGGCCGTGACGTCGAGGCCACCCGCGAATTCTTCGCCCGGCGCAGGATGGAACAAGACATGCACCCCGCCGGTTTGGAGTAGGAGCAGGGTGTTTCTAATCTCAAGGAGACCGAACCGATGGCCAGCGAAAAGATCGTCACGATCACCGACGACAACTTCCAGAACGAGGTGCTCAACTCCGACACGCCGGTCCTGGTGGACTTCTGGGCCGAGTGGTGCGGTCCCTGCCGTATGGTGGCGCCCGTGCTCGACCAGCTCGCCGACGAGATGAACGGCAAGGTGCGCATCGCCAAGCTGAACGTCGACGAGAACCAGAAGGTCGCCTACCAGTACCAGGTGTCGAGCATCCCGACCTTCATCCTGTTCAAGGGCGGCCAGATGGCCGACCGGACCATGGGCGCCATGCCCAAGTCGGCGTTCCAGAGCTTCATCGAGCGCAACCTGTAAGAGTGTCTGCACGGACGCCCCTGGACCCTCGTCTCGCCAGCCTGGCCGCCGGGCTGGGTGAGATGGGGTGCGGGGGCCTCATCGTCTTCGCCCAGTCCGCGGCGGACCCCGACATCGCGCCGTTCACCGGCGCCGTCCACCTCGGCGAGTCGCTGCTGATCGCCCCCGCGGGCGAGCCGGCGCGGCTCGTCTACTTCACCGACATGGAACGCGACGAGGCCGCGGCGACCGGCCTCGCCCTGATCACGCCCACGGACCTGGACCTCGTCCGCTGGCAGCAGGAGGCGCCCGACCCGGTCGACTTCCTCGCCGGCGCGCTGACCCGCGCCCTGGAGCGCTCGGGCCTCCGGCCCGGCCGCACGGCGCTCGCCGGGCACGGCCGCGTCGGCGTGCTCCACGCCGTGCTCGCCCGTCTCGGCCGGGCCGGCTGGGAGTGGGTGCCGGGCAACGACCTGGTGGCGGCGTTGCGCAAGCGCAAGACCGAGGCGGAGGC
>JBKKAU010000544.1:0-3292 GCA_046714475.1 Thermoanaerobaculia bacterium | reverse complement strand
CGGTCGAGGCGCTGGCGCGGCGCGAGGCCGCCACTCCGTTCATGGTCCTCGCCGCCGGGCTGTTCTCGCTGCTCGCCCGCCTGACCGGCCAGGGCGACCTGTCGATCGGCTCGCCCATCGCCGGCCGCAACCGGCCCGAGGTCGAAGGGCTGATCGGCTTCTTCGTCAACACCCTGGTGATCCGGGCCGATGTCTCCGGCGGCGGCGCGGCCGATTTCCTGACCCTCCTGGGCCGCGTGCGCGAGGCGACGCTGGGCGCCTACGCGCACCAGGACGTGCCGTTCGAGAAGCTGGTGGCCGAGATCGCGCCGGAGCGCGACATGTCGCACACGCCGCTCTTCCAGGTGGCGCTGGCGCTGCAGAACGCGCCGCTGCTCGACGCGTCCCTGGCCGGCGTCGAGCTCCACCCCGAGCAGCTGCCGGCCGACAACGCCAAGTTCGACCTCGCCTTCATCGTCGGCGGCGAGAGCGGGCCCGGGGCCGCTTCGCTGGAGTACGCCACCGACCTCTTCGACCGCACGACCGCGGCGCGCCTCTGCGGGCAGTGGCTGCGCCTGCTGGCGGCGGCGACCGCCGAGCCGGAGGCCGACCTGGCGCGGCTCGGCCTGCTGTCGCCGGCCGAGCACCACCAGGTGCTCTACGAGTGGAACGACACCCGGGTCCTTACCCCGGGCGACGAGCTGCTCCACGACGGCTTCGAGCGGCGGGTGGACCTCCAGCCGGAGGCGCTGGCCGCGGTCTGGGGGACGGAGTCAGCGACCTACCGGGAGCTGGAGGCGCGGGCCAACCGGCTGGCGCGTTTCCTGACGAAGCTCGGGGCCGGCCCCGGCGCGCCGGTCGGGGTCTGGATGGACCGCTCGCTGGACATGGTGGCCGCCCTGCTCGGCGCCTCGAAGGCCGGGGCCGCCTACCTGCCCATCGACGCCGGCTGGCCGGCCGACCGCGCCGAGGCGGTGCTCGCCGGCACCGGCGCCGGCATCGTCCTGACGCGGCGGGGCCACCTCCCGGCCGTGCAGGCCCTGCAGTGGCGGCTGCCGCGGCTCGCCGACGCGGTCTGCCTCGACGTCGCGGACCCGCAGCCGCCGCCGGAGCCGGTGGACGCCGCAGCGGTCCAGGGGCTGTTCGACGGCGTCTCCGAGCGCGCCGTGGACTGGGTGACGGCGGCCGGCTTCTACAGCGCCTACACCGGCGAGCCGTTTTCCGAGGCCGAGGTCCTGGAGTACCGCGACCGGGTGATCGGTCTCGCCGAGCCGTGGCTGGAGGAGGATCCACAGCGCAAGCGGGTGCTCGAGATCGGCTCGGGCTCGGGCCTGATCCTCTGGGAGTTGGCGCCGCGGGTCGGCCGCTACGTGGGCCTCGATCCCTCGCCGCGTACGCAGGAGCTCAACCGCCGGCGCGCCGCAACCGAAGGCCGCGGCAACGTCGAGCTCCTCACCGGCTTCGCCCACGACATCGAGACGCTGCCCCCCGGCTCGTTCGACCTGGTGATCCTGGCCAGCACGGTCCAGTTCTTCCCCGGCCTCAACTACCTGGAGCGGGTGCTCGACCTGGCGCTGGAGCGCCTGGCGCCCGGCGGCGCCCTGGTCGTCGCCGACGTCCTGGACCCGCGGCGCCGCGAGGACTTCCGGCGCTCGGTCGCCGAGTACGCGGCGGAGCACCCCGCGAGCGACGCGGCGCGGGCCGCCGGCCGCCAGGGGGAGGCGCGGGAGCTGTACGTCGATCCGGGCTTCTTCGCCGAGCTTTTCGGAACCTCGCCTGAGGCGAGAACGGCGCGGGTCCTCCCGAGGCCGGAGGGCTTCGCCAACGAGCTGCGCTTCCGCTACGACGTGGTGATCGAGAAGGCCGCCTTGCCGGCCGCCGCCCAACGTAGCAAGAGAGTCTGGACCGGCTGGCACGTCGCGGCTTCGGACGCGGCGCGGCCGGCGCGCGCGGCTTCGCCGGTCGACATCGCCTACGTCATCCACACCTCGGGCTCGACCGGCGAGCCCAAGGGGATCGTGGTCCAGCACCGGCCGGCCGTGGACCTGGTGCGGTGGGTGAGCTCCACCTTCGGGGTGGGGCCGGGCGACCGGCTGCTGTTCATCACCTCGCCGGCGTTCGACCTGTCGGTCTACGACGTCTTCGGCGTGCTGGCGGCGGGCGGCACGGTGCACGTCGCCGCGGAGGAGGACCTGCGCGACCCGGAGCGGCTGGTGCGTCTCCTCGTCGAGGAGCCGGTGACGGTCTGGGACTCGGCCCCGGCCGCGTTGCAACAGCTCGCGCCGCTCTTCCCCCAGGATGGACGGCCGGCGCGGTTGCGGCTGGTGCTGCTGTCGGGCGACTGGATCCCGGTGCGGCTGCCGGACACGGTGCGGGCGTCGTTCCCCGGGGCGCGGGTGATCAGTCTGGGCGGGGCGACCGAGGCGACCGTCTGGTCGAACTGGTTCCCCATCGGCGAGGTCGATCCGCGCTGGCCGAGCATCCCCTATGGCCGGCCGATCCCCAACGCCCGCTACCACGTGCTGGACCGCGCTCTCCAGCCTTTGCCCGTGGGCGTCCCGGGCGACCTCTACATCGGCGGCTCCTGCCTGTGCGTCGGCTATGCCCGGATGCCGGAGACGACCGCCGAGCGGTTCATCCCGGACCCCTTCGCGGCCGAGTCGGGAGCGCGCCTCTACACCACCGGCGACCGGGCGCGCTACGGCGCCGACGGCAACCTCGAGTTCCTGGGGCGCGTCGACCAGCAGGTCAAGGTGCGGGGCTACCGCATCGAGCTGGAGGAGATCGAGGCGGTGCTCGCCCGTCACCCCGGGGTGCGCGAGGCGGCGGTGGTGGCGCGCGAGGACGTCCCCGGCGACAAGCGGCTGGTCGGCTACGTTGTACCTGCGATCGAGCCAGCAATTTCCCCGGTCGCCTCACCGGCTCCTACCGCAGCCGAGCTGCGCGCGGCGCTGCAGCGGGTCATGCCCGAGTACATGGTGCCGTGGGCGTTCGTGACGCTGGAGCGCATGCCGGTCACGGTCAACGGCAAGCTGGACCGCAAGGCCCTGCCGGCGCCGCTGGAGACCGTGGAGGCCAAGGCCGGCTACGAGGCGCCGGAGACCGAGGTGGAGCGCGGCGTCGCGGCGATCTGGCAGGAGGTGCTGCGGCTGCCGCGGGTGGGCCGCCACGGCAACTTCTTCGAGCTGGGGGGCAGCTCGCTGGTGGCCACCCAGGTCGTCTCCCGCCTGCGCCAGGTCTTCGAGGTCGAGGTCCCGCTGCGCGTGCTGTTCGAGGACCGCACGCTGTCCGCCCTGGCGCGACGGGTCCAGGG
>JBKKAU010000543.1:0-2853 GCA_046714475.1 Thermoanaerobaculia bacterium | reverse complement strand
GAGAGTCGCGCCCCCCTCGGCCTGGCTGAGGGCCTTCAAGGCGTCGACGAGCTTGCGCGGGATCAGCGACGCATGGCGCGCGCCGCGGTCGGTCAGGTCCGCCGAGCGCGGCCGGTCGGTCGGCAGGTCGAGCACCTCGGGGACGCCTTCGAGCTGCGCCTTCCAGTAGGCGATCTGCTCGGCCAGCACCTCGCCCTGGAGGTGCTGGCGCTGCCACCAGGAGAAGTCGGCGTACTGGATCGGCAGCTCGGGCAGCGGCGAAGGCCGGTCCGAGGCCAGCGACTCGTAGAGGATGCCCATCTCGCGGAACAGCAGGCCGGTGGACCAGCCGTCGCCGACGATGTGGTGCATGATGGCGGCGGCGATGTGCTCCTCTTCGCCCAGCCGCAGCAGGGTGACGCGCAGCAGCGGCCCGTGCGCCAGATCGAAGGCGTGGTGGGCGAGGGCGGTGGACAGCCGCTGCGCTTCGGTCTGCAGCGTCTCCCCGGGCAGGGCCCCCAGGTCGACCAGCGGCAGCTTCCAGGCAATCCCGGGATGGACGCGCTGGAACGGCTCCCCATCCAGGGCGGAGAAGGTGGTGCGCAGCGCGGCGTGGCGGCGGATTACCTCCCCCAGGCTACGCTCCAGCAGGTCGACCCGGACAGCCCCGGAGAGGCGGATGGCGCGGGCGATGTTGTAGGCCGCCGCGTTGGAACCCAGCGGGTCGAGCTGGTTCAGGAACCAGAGCGCTGCTGGCCGAAGGAGAGCGGGATGCGGTTCGACTCGGCGACGGCGACCGGCATGCGGGCCGGCCCGCCGGCGCGGCCGGCGGCCTGGCCCTGCCGCAGAAAGGCCAGCACCTCCTGCTTGCGGTCGGCCAGCTCGGTCTTGAGCTCGGAGGTGAGCGCTCCCTGCGGCGCGTTGAAGCGCAGCTTCTCCCCCTCGGCCCAGATCTTGATCCCCAGCTCGCGCAGACGCGAGAGGAACTGGACGGTGGTCATGCGGCCGGGCTCGGAGACGGCCGCCAGCCGCGCCGTCCGCGCCGTCCGCGCCATCGGGCCGGCGCTCGCCCGCCGGTCGAGGAAGCGGCGCATCTCGCCGAGGATGTGCGGGATCGCGACCTGCGCGTACTCCCGCACCTTGGGGATGTCCATGGTCTCCAGCACCATCAGCCGGATGGCGAAGAGGCTGCGGGCGATGGTGAAGGTCTCGAGCAGCTCCTCGTGCTCTGGCGGCACGGGGCGGACGTTGCGATAGCCGCGCAGAAAGGCGTCGCGCATCTCCGGAAAGCCCTTCTTCTCGCGCAGCGGCAGCAGCGAGGCCGCCATGTCGTAGAGGTACCAGCCCCAGCCGGCGTCGGCGAAGTCGATGGCGTGCAGGTCCCCCTGCCAGACCACCGTGTTGTCCGGCTCCAGGTCCTTGTGGATCATGCCGAAGACCTCGGGGCCCTGCCCGAGCTGGCGCACCGTCTCGCGGACGGCGGCGGCGGCCTCGTCGAGGATCTCGCGGGCACGCCGGGTGATCAGCGGCTCGTCAATGCCGGAGGGGATCACCTCGCCGGCGCCGAACAGGCGGTCGCAGTCCCAGCGCGGCCGCGCGAAACCGGACGGCGGCACGAAGCGCTCGGAGCAGCGGTGGAGCCTGGCGAGCAGGGCGCCGACCCGCTCGATGTTGGCCGGGGTGAGGACACCCTGGAGGACCTCGCCCGGGACCCAGCGGAACAGCGCGCACCAACGCGGCTCGGCCCCTTCGCCCCCTTCGACGGTGGACAGGGTCACCAGCGAGCCGTCCCGCGCCGGCACCGGCTCGGGAACCAGCAGGCCCTCCTCGTGGCGGAGGTAGCTCAGCCAGGCGATCTCGGAAAGGATCTCCTCGCGGTTGTATCCGCCGAGGTGACAGAGACGGAGGAGGAAGCGCTCAGGCTCGCCGCCGGACGTCTGCGCCTCGACGCGGAAGGTGACGTTCTTCTTCTGGTCGAGCAGCGTGATCTGCGGCTCGCGCAGGTCGTACGCGGCAAGCGCCGCCGCGGCGATCTCGCGGGCCTTCACCCGCTCGGCGTCGCGGATCAGATCCTGGGATACCGGAACAATTACCATGTGGTCCTCTCTGTCACAGGGAAAATAGGCGCGTTTCCACCCGATCAACGGTCGTTGCCGTCGAACATCGCCAGCAGCTCCTCCTCCGGGAGCCGCTCCAACTCGGCCAGGATGCCGGCCAGGCCGGTCATTTCAGGGGTAGGCTCGGGGGTCTGATGCACGGCGACGCGCTCGGCGAGCGCCGCCACCGTAGGGGCTTCAAACAGGGCGCGCACCGGCAGGTCGACCCGCAGCACGTCGCGGACGCGGGAGACCACCTGGGTGGCGAGCAGCGAGTGGCCGCCGAGGTCGAAGAAGTTGGCGTGGACGCTCACCGGCCCGACTTTCAAGACCTCGCTCCAGATCCGGGCCACCGCCTCCTCCACCGGGCCGCGCGGCGCCACCCACTCCTCCTCGCGCGGCGCCTCGGGCACCGGCAGGGCTTTGCGGTCGACCTTGCCGTTGGGCGTGACGGGGAGCGCCTCCAAGACCACGAAGCTGGACGGCGCCATGTAGCCGGGCAGGCGCTCCAACAGGAAAGCGCGCAGGTCGGGAAGCGGGCCGTCCCCGGGCACCACGTACGCCACCAGGCGCCCCATCAGACCGTTGCCGGACGGGTCCGGCCAGGCCGCGACGGCGCAGCCGCGCACCGCGGGATGGCTCGCCAGCAGCGACTCGATCTCCCCCAGCTCGATGCGGTAGCCGCGCACCTTGACCTGCTGGTCGACGCGGCCGAGGAACTCGAGGTTGCCGTCCGTGCCGTAGCGCGCCCGGTCTCCCGTGGCGTACAGGCGCTCCC
>JBKKAU010000542.1:0-8091 GCA_046714475.1 Thermoanaerobaculia bacterium | reverse complement strand
CCGCCTCGCCGGCCCCGACGTGGGCCAGGCGGCTGACATCCTGTTCGCCCCGGAGGGTCCATGACCGTCCGCGACCTCTTCCACTTCGCCCTCCAGGCGCTCGCCGGCCACCGGCTGCGGACCGCCCTGTCGCTGGTCGGCATGACCATCGGCGTCGCGGCGGTGATCGCCCTGACGGCGCTCGGGGAGGGGGCGCGGCGCTACGTCATCGAGCAGTTCGCGAGCATCGGCACCAACCTGCTGATCGTGGTACCGGGCAAGAGCGAGACGAGCGGCCTCCCCGGGATAGGCGCGGCGCCCAACGACCTGACCCTGGACGACGCGCGGGCGATCGCGCGCGGCATCCCGGAGATCGAGAAGGTGGCACCACTGGTGATGGGCACGGAGTCGGTGGCGTTCGGCTCGCGGCGGCGCCAGGTGGCGGTCGTCGGCACGACCGCGGAGTTCCTCGAGGTCCGCAAGCTGGCCATGGCGCGGGGCGAGTTCCTCCCCGCCGAGGAGATGCGGCGCGGCCGGCCGGTCGCGGTGATCGGCTCCAAGGTCGCCCGCGAGCTGTTCGGCGGCGAAGAGGCGGTCGGCCGCGTGGTGCGCATCGGCGGCTGGAGGATGCGGGTGATCGGGGTCCTGGCGCCCAAGGGGGTCCAGCTCGGCATGGACGTCGACGACTCCGTGGCGGTGCCGGTGGTCACCGGCATGAAGATGTTCGACCGCCGTTCGCTGTTCCGCATCATGCTCCAGGTCCGCGACGGCGCCGACCTCGCGACAGCCAGCGACAAGGTTGTCCGGCTGCTCGCCGACCGGCACGAAGAGGAGGACGTCACGGTCCTCACCCAGGACGCGCTGGTCTCTACCTTTTCGTCGATCCTCGGCGCGCTGACGCTGGCGCTCGGCGCCATCGCCGCGGTGTCGCTCACCGTCGCCGGCATCGGCATCATGAACGTGATGCTGGTCTCGGTCTCGGAACGGACGCGCGAGGTGGGCCTGTTGCGGGCGATCGGCGCGGGGCGCCGCCAGGTGCTCTCGGCCTTCCTCACCGAGGCGGCGCTGCTGTCGACGACCGGCGGGCTCCTCGGCCTCGCCACCGGCTGGGGAGTGGTGCGGCTGCTGGTCGGGATCTTCCCCGCCCTCCCCGCCTCGCCGCCGTCCTGGGCGGTGGCGGCGGCGCTCGCGCTGTCGCTCGGCGTCGGCATCCTCTTCGGCTGGCTGCCGGCGCGGCGGGCGGCGGGGCTCGACCCGGTCCAGGCCCTGGCGGGGAGGTAAGGCGGTGCGCGACCTCCTCCGCCTCGCCCTGGGAGCAGTGATCAGCCACCGGCTGCGCTCGGCGCTCTCCATGCTGGGCATCGCCATCGGCATCGCCTCGGTGATCCTGTTGACTTCGATCGGCGAGGGGACGCGACGCTACATGATCGGCCAGTTCACCCAGTTCGGCACCAACATCCTGGCGGTCCACCCGGGCAAGTCCCAGACCAGCGGCATCCCGGGCGTGCTCGGCGGCACGACGCGCAAGCTCACCCTGGACGACGCCGAGGCGATCGCGCGCCTCCCCGGGGTGGACGAGGTGGTCCCGCTCACGGTGGGCAGCGCCCGCGTCGAGGCGAACGGCCGCGGCCGCAGCGTCTTCGTCTACGGCGTGACGCCGAACGTCCCCGAGGCCTGGAAGTTCCAGGTGCGGCAGGGCAGCTTCTGGCCCGAGGGGGACCCGCGGCGGGGCTCGCAGCTCGCGGTCCTGGGCCCGACGCTCAAGCGCGAGCTGTTCGGCGACGCCAACGCCCTCGGCCAGTTCGTCCGCATCTCGGGGACCCGCTTCCGGGTGATCGGGGTGATGGTCCCCAAGGGGCAGTTCCTGGGGATCGACATCGACGACTCCGTCTACGTGCCGGTCGCCAGCGCCATGAAGGTCTTCAACCTCGCGGAGGTCAACGAGATCGACATCGTCTACACGCACGCCGGTCTGGCCGGCACGGTGGAACAGGCCGTCCGCCGGCTGCTGACCGACCGTCACGGCGGCAACGAGGACTTCACGCTGACCACCCAGGCGGCGATGCTCGCGGTCTTCGACAACGTGATGAACGTGGTGACGCTGGCGGTCGGCGCGATCGCCGGCATCTCGCTGCTGGTGGGAGCCATTGGCATCCTCACCATGATGTGGATCGCGGTTGGCGAGCGGACGGCGGAGATCGGCCTCGCGCGGGCGATCGGGGCGACCCGGCGGCAGGTCCAGCTCCTCTTCCTGGCCGAGTCCGCGGCGCTGGCGGGGGTGGGCGGCACGCTCGGCATCCTCGCCGGGCTGGGGCTCGCGGCGCTGCTCCGCCTGGCCGTCCCCGGTCTGCCGGTCCACACCCCGGTGGTCTTCGTGCTGATGGCGGTCGGCGTCAGCCTCGTGACAGGGTTGCTCTCCGGCGTCCTCCCTGCCCGCAAGGCCGCGGCGCTCGATCCGATTGAAGCGCTGCGGGCGGAGTAGAGACGCAATGAGGAGCGGCGGGTGCTCTTGACCTCTGCGCACAAAAGCATAAAGATGAGGCCATGAGGACGACGATCGATCTTCCGGACGAGCTGTTCCGTCAGGCGAAGGCGAGAGCGGCGCTCGACGGTCTGAAGCTGAAGGATCTCATCACCCGCTACGTGGAGCAGGGACTGAGGGGGCCGGCGCCAGTTGAACCGTCCCTTCGACGTCGCCGCAGCGAGTTGCCTGTCGCGCGGCCGGCGACGAGGCGGACTCTGCCATCCCTGACCAACGCGGACATTCAAGGTATCCTGGACGAAGAAGAGACCGCGGGTGGCCGGCCCGATTGATCTGCCCGGACAGCCGCTCACTGTCCCGCAAGCCTGGCAGGCCTACCAAGCGTTCCCCCGGCGCCGCTACCGAGGATCCCGGCATCAGGCACACGTTCTTCATGGAGGGCAGCATCGTCGAGTCCTCCGCCGAGGGGGCTGGCGAGAACTAGGACGAGCGGGTCGAGGCAAGCGGCCGCCTCCGATCCGCCGCCTCGAGCATCGACATGACTGGTCACGACGCGGAGCTTCCGAACAGCGCCCCGACGCCTGCGGTCACCGCCATCGCCAGTGCACCCCAGAACAGGACGCGGACCGCGCCCGCCGTCACGCCTGCGCCGCCCGCGCGTGCAGCCAACCCGCCCAGGAGCGTGAGGAACACCAATGAAGCTCCAGAGACAAGGGGGATCAGACCCGATTCCGGAGCCATGGCAGTGACCAGGAGAGGCATCGCCGCTCCAACAGCGAAGCTGGCAGCCGACGCCAATGCAGCTTGAAGCGGACGCGCACTGAGAGCCTGGGAGAAGCCGAGCTCATCGCGGGCATGGGCGCCGAGCGCGTCATGGGCCATCAGCTGCTCGGCGACCTGTGTCGCGAGCGCAGGCTCGAGCCCGCGCGCCACGTAGATGGCCGCCAACTCCTTGTGTTCGCCCAGGTCGTCTGCGCTGAGCTCCGTGCGCTCGAGCTCGAGCTCGGCCTGTTCGGTGTCTGCCTGTGAGTGGACGGACACGTACTCACCGGCAGCCATCGACATCGCCCCGGCGACCAGGCCGGCGATCCCCGCGACCAATACGTCGTTGTGAGTGGCTCCCGCGGTCGCGACTCCGAGCACCAGACTCGCTGTCGAAACGATGCCATCGTTCGCACCCAATACGGACGCCCGTAGCCAACCGATGCGTCCTATGCGATGCCGCTCCCTTGGGCGTACAGGCATTCCTGAGACCTCCTTGATCTGCGAACCACCGACTAGACCGGACCGAGAACCTGCTGGACCTCGCGAGCGATCTGCAGGTCCTCGCGCGCCGCGATCACGAACGTGCGAACCCGGGCGCCCTCAGCGCCGATCTCGATATCGGGGCGAGCAGTCGAGTTGCGTTCGCTGTCCAGCTCAACACCGAGGAAGGCGAGTCCCTGGGCGGCCCGCTGCCTCACGGCCGGGGCGTTCTCGCCGACTCCCCCTGTGAACACGAGCCCGTCCATCCCGTTCATCGACGCGGCCATCGCGGCGATCGCCGCCCTCAGCCGATGCATGTACACGTCGAGAGCCAGACCGGCGGCGGGATCGCCCGCTTCGGCCGAGGCGACGATCACCCGCATGTCCGCCGTGCCGGCCAGCCCGAGGAGGCCCGAGCGGTGCTCGAGGGTCGCCGCCAGCTCGGCAGCGGGCATCCCGGCGTGCTCCTGAAGCCACAGCAACAGCCCGGGATCGACGCTTCCCGACCGGGTGGCCATGACGAGACCCTCCAGCGGGGTGAAACCCATCGTCGTATCGACCGAGCGGCCGTGCAGGACAGCGGCGAGCGAGGCCCCGGCCCCGAGATGACACGTGACCACTCGCAACCCGTCCAGCGAGCGGCCGAGCAATTCGGCGGCACGCCGGGACGCGTAGGCGTGGGACAGGCCGTGAAAGCCGTACCTCCTGAGCTCCCACCGCTTCCGCCACTCCAGCGGCAGGGCGTAGGTGGTCGCGGCAGCGGGCATCGCCACGTGGAACGCCGTGTCGAAGCAGGCCACCGCCGGCACGGTGGGGAGGGCCGCGCTCACCACCTGCAGCGCGGCCAGCGAGCTCGGTTGGTGGAGGGGAGCCAGGTCGGTGAGCGCCCGAAGCCGTTCTTCGACGGCGCGATCGATGACCACGGCTTCGGAGAACGCCGTCCCGCCGTGGACAATGCGGTGCCCCACCGCGTCGACCGGAGGCAGGTCCTGGATCCAGTGAGCGACGGCTGCGTCCTCTGCCTGGCCGCCGGGAGTCGGAAGATCCTCGGAGACCACCACGGTGTCATCCGGGCCGAGCACCCGCAGCTTCAGGCTGCTGGAACCGGCATTGACGATCAGGATACGCATGCCGCCTGCCGGCCTAATAGGGCCAGGTCCAGTCCCGCACCGCGGGCTCGTCCTCGCCGTGCAAGCGGGTGTAGGCCCTGCATTCGAGACGCCGGTCGCTCATGAGCTGGCGCACGTGCCCCGCGGTGGAGGAAAGTCCTGGCACCCGGTCGATCACGTCCATCACCAGATGGAAGCGGTCCAGGTCGTTCAGCATGACAATGTCGAACGGCGTGGTCGTGGTGCCTTCCTCCTTGTACCCCCGCACGTGCAGGTTCTTGTGGTTCGTCCGGCGGTAGGCGAGCCGGTGGATCAGCCACGGGTAGCCATGGTAGGCGAAGACGGTCGGCGTGTCCGTGGTGAACAGCGAGTCGAACTCGGCGTCGGACATCCCGTGGGGATGCTCGGAAGAGGGCTGGAGGCGCATCAGATCGACCACGTTGATCACCCGTATCTTGAGCCCGGGCAGGTGCTGCCGGAGCAGGTCGACCGCGGCGAGCGTCTCCAGCGTGGGGATCTCCCCGCAGCAGGCCATCACCACGTCGGGCTCGGCGTCCTGGTCGTTGCTGGCCCACCCCCAGATGCCCGCCCCCCGGGTGCAATGCGAGATCGCGTCCTCCATCGACAGCCAGGAGAGCGACGGCTGCTTGCCGGCAACGATGACGTTCACGTAGTGGCGGCTGCGCAGGCAATGGTCGGCCACGGACAGCAACGAGTTGGCGTCGGGCGGCAGATAGACCCGGATGATTTCGGCTTTCTTGTTCACCACGTGGTCGATGAACCCGGGGTCCTGGTGGGAAAACCCGTTGTGGTCCTGCCGCCATACGTGGGAGGTCAGCAGGTAGTTCAGCGAGGCGAGCGGCCTCCGCCACGGGATGCCCCTCGTCACCTTCAGCCACTTGGCGTGCTGGTTGAACATCGAGTCCACGACGTGGATGAAAGCCTCATAGCAATTGAACAGTCCGTGCCGGCCGGTGAGCAGATAGCCCTCCAGCCATCCCTGGCACAGGTGCTCCGACAGCACCTCCATCACCCGGCCATCGGGCGCGAGGTGGTCGTCGGTCGGCAGGCGCTCGGCGTTCCAGGCCCGGTCGGTCGCCTCGAAGACCGGCGAGAGCCGGTTCGAAGCGGTCTCGTCGGGACCGAATAGCCGAAAAATCTCCGGGTTCTGGCGGATCACATCGCGCAGGAAGCCGCCGAGGACCCGGGTGGCCTCGCTGAACGTGGTCCCCGGCTTCGTCACCTCGACGCCGTAGGTGCGGAAGTCCGGCAGCGCGAGGTCGCGCAGGAGCAGCCCGCCGTTCGACCGCGGGTTGGCGCTCATCCGGCGGTGGAGCTTCGGCGGGAGCTGGGCCAGCTCGGCCGCCAGAGCCCCGTCCTCGTCGAACAGCTCCTCGGGCCGGTAGCTCTTCAGCCAGGATTCCAGGAGCGCCCGGTGCTCCGCGTTCACCCGGACCTCGGCCATCGGCACCTGATGGGATCGCCAGGTTCCCTCGACCGGCTGCCCGTCGACCTCCTTCGGGCCGGTCCAGCCCTTCGGCGTGCGCAGCCCGATCATGGGCCAGCGCGGCCGGGAGCCGTCCCGGAGCTCCCGCGCGCCCCGCTGGATGCCCTGGATCTCCTGGATCACCTCGTCGAGGACCGCCGCCATCTGCTGGTGCATCGCCGGCGGATCGTCGCCTTCGACGACGTAGACGTGGTGGCCGTACCCTTCGAAGAGGGACCGGAGCTCGTGCCCGGGGATCCGGGCCAGCACCGTGGGACTCGCGATCTTGTAGCCGTTCAGGTGCAGGATCGGGAGCACCGCGCCGTCTCTCGCCGGATTGAGGAACTTGTTCGAATGCCAGCTCGCGGCGAGCGGGCCGGTCTCGGCCTCGCCATCGCCGATGATGCAACAAACGAGCAGATCGGGGTTGTCGAACGCGGCGCCGTAGGCGTGGGCCAGGGCGTAGCCCAGCTCCCCGCCCTCATGGATCGACCCCGGTGTCTCGGGTGCCACGTGGCTGGGGATGCCGCCGGGGAACGAGAACTGGCGGAACAGCTTCCTCATCCCTTCGGCGTCCCGGGTGATGCTCGGATAGACCTCGGTGTACGTCCCCTCGAGGTAGGCGTTGGCCACCAGCCCTGGCCCGCCGTGTCCGGGACCGATCACGTTGATCACGTTCAGGTCCCGGTTCCTGATCACGCGGTTCATGTGTACGTAGACGAAGTTCAGGCCGGGTGTCGTGCCCCAGTGCCCGAGCAGCCGGGGCTTCACGTGCTCGGGCTGGAGGGGCTCGCGGAGCAGGGGGTTGTCCAGCAGGTAAATCTGTCCCACCGAGAGGTAGTTCGCCGCCCGCCAGTAGGCGTCGATCTGCCGAGCCTCCTCGTCCGCGAGGGGGCCGGCCCTGCCCGGACCAGCCAGCTTCGACCCGACCGCTTCGAGGGGCTTCATGGAGTTGGTCATTTCTTCAGCCACCTGCTCCTTGGGTTGGAGACCGCCCGGTGATCCGGCGGATCAGCTTCCAGCACTCGAGAATGGACACCGGGATCAGTCCCAGCGCGCCCATCAGGGCCCAATCCGTTGCGGAAAGGGGACCGGTGCCGAGAAGGGTCTGGGCAAAGGGGATGTGGTGCAGAGCGAGCTGGACCAGAACTGAAACGAGGACCACGGCCACGAGGCGCAGGTTGGTGAACGCGCCCACCTCCCAGAACAGCCGCGTGGTGCTGCGGGCAGCGAAGGAGCGGAACAACTCCCCGAATACGAGCACGGTGAACGCCAGGTCCCTGGCCTCGCCGAGCCCCCGCGAGTTGAGCGCCCACACGAAAACGGACAGCGTGACCGCGGCCTCCAGCAGCCCCGTCGCGATGACGGTGGTCCACTGCGGCCTCCCGAGCATGGGCTCGGCCGGCTTTCTGGGAGGCCGGCGCAGCAGGTCGTTCGAGATGGGATCCCCGACCAGGGCCAGCGCGGGAAGCCCATCCGTGACCAGGTTGATCCACAGGAGCTGGAGCGGGAGGAGCGGAAACGGCAGACCAACGGCGGCGGCCCCCAGCATCACGGTGAGCTCGCCGACGTTGCCGGCCAGCAGGTACACGAGCGTCTTCTGGATGTTGTCGTAGATGCCGCGGCCCTCTTGTACGGCCGCAACGATGCTCGCGAAGTTGTCGTCGGTGAGAATCATGTCCGAGGCCTCGCGCGTCACCTCGGTGCCGGTCTGCCCCATCGCGATGCCGATGTTTGCTTCCCGCAAGGCGGGCGCGTCGTTCACGCCGTCCCCCGTCATCGCGACGACG
>JBKKAU010000541.1:0-6020 GCA_046714475.1 Thermoanaerobaculia bacterium | reverse complement strand
CCGAGCAGCTTGTCCAGCTCCGGCAGGCCGCTCGGAAACGTCCCCCGTTCGAACGGCAGGTGATGCACGGCGGCCACGAGACGGGGATAGACGACGAGCCCGCCGGTCGTGATGTTGAAATCGTGGTAGCCGTCGCGGAACTTGATGCCACGGACCTTCTTGGCGCGCAGGCGCCGCCTCTGCCCGCCATACTCGGGGACGAGCTTCTCGAGCGCCAGCACGCCGTGGGTCAGGCTCTGGAGCTGGAAGTCGCCCGAGGCGGCCGAGTCGTAGTCGAGGAGCAGCACGGTGCAGTGGCGCTGCGTGAAGTACTGTTTCAGCGAGAGGACCTGCCGCCGGTAGCGCAACGAGTCGCGGGCCAGCAGCCGCATCTCGGACAGCGAGTCGAAGACCACCCGCGAGGGGTTGACCCGCTCGACCACCTCCAGCACCGACTGGGTGGTCTCGGAGAGCTCCACCTCGGACGGGTGGAACAGGGTGTACTGCGAGTCGGCCTCCAGGCTCTGCTCGGAGGTCTGGAGGTCGCAGATCTCGATCCCGTCCAGCGACCATCCGTGCGAGCGGGCGACGTCCCGCAGCTCCGCCTCGGTTTCGGAGAGGGTGGCATAGACACCGGTTTCACCCCGCTTCGCGCCTTCCAGCAGGAATTGCAGCGCCAGGGTCGTCTTGCCGGCTCCCGGATCCCCTTCGACCAGGTACATCCGGTCGCGCGGGAACCCTCCTCCCAAGATGTCGTCGAGCCCCTGAATGCCCGTGGCGGCCCGATCGGATCCGTCTCGGCTCATGGCGATCTTTCCTATCTACAAGTGGAGTGGCCGAACTGACACCGAATGTGCCGTGAAAGACCATACTCCACCCCGAAGCGCCTCCGGATCACCGGGGCGCAAAACCATCGCACGCTGTTTATGCAAGGCGAGTGCCTTGGCGGCGGGGGCTCCGCTCTGAAACACAATGGGGAAAACGCCACTCCCCATCAAGGAGGGATCTCCACTTGAGGATGCCTTGGCAATTCACGGCCGTTCTGTGTTGTGGGCTCATGACCGCCGCCGCGCCCGCTGGGGCGGGCGAGCCGGAGCAGCCCGCGGTCTACATCGTGCAGCTCGCGGGGGCGCCGGTCGCCTCCTATCGCGGGGGAGTGAAGGGGATCGCGGCGACCCGTCCCGGGCCCGGCGCGGCAAAGCTCGACGCCGCGGCCTCCGGCAGCCGCCTCTATGCCGGGCACCTGCTCGGCGGGCAGGACCGCGTGCTCGCGGCGGCCCGGAAGGTTCTGGGACGGGAGGTGGCGCCCCTGGCCCAGTACACCCTGGCCTTCCACGGCATGGCCCTGGAGCTGACGCCGGAGGAGGCGCGGCGCATCGCCCGGCTCCCCGGCGTGCGCCGGGTCGAACCGGAGCGCCCCTTCCTGCCGCAGTCCGACGCCGGTCCGCAATGGACGGGGGCGACCGGAATCTGGAACGGCACCGCCACCGGCGGGCTGCCCGGGACCCAGGGCGAAGGGATGGTCGTCGGCATCATCGACACCGGCATCCACGCCAGCCATCCGTCCTTCGCGGACCTCGGAGGCGACGGCTACAACCACGTCAACCCCCGGGGGGCGGGCAACTACGTCGGGCGTTGCGACCCGGCCAACTCCAACTACGATCCCGCCCTGCCTTGCAACGACAAGCTGATCGGCGTCTGGAGCTACGGCGCGGCCCCGGCCGACGAGAGCGGCCACGGCACGCACGTCGCGAGCGTCGCGGCGGGCAACCACGTCACGGCGACCCTGGCGAATTCCACCGCGGCGTTGAACCGGCCGATAGCCGGCGTGGCGCCGCACGCCAACCTGATCGCCTACGACGTCTGCTGGTCGAGCTACTGCGGCGAGTCTGCGATGATCTCCGCCCTCGACCAGGCCGTCGCGGACGGCGTGGACGTCGTCAGCGTAGGTTTCGGCGGCTACTCCAGCAACCCGTGGACCAGCGCGATCGGGATCGCCCTGCTCGGCGTCCGCGAGGCCGGGGTCTTCGTGGCGGCCCCGGCGGGCAACAGCGACTACTCCTACTCCGCCATCTACAACCTGGCCGAGGCGCCCTGGGTGCTGGCGGTCGGCGCCACCACGCACGACCGCGCCTTCCTCACCTCGCTGAACGGCGTGAGCGGCGGCGGCAGCATCGGCCTCCATGGCGGGGGCTTGAGCCCCGCGTATGGTCCGGTGCCCATCGTGCGCGCCTCGGACTACAACAACAACTACGACTGCGAAGACCCGTTCCCGGCCGGCACGTTCTCCGGGCAGATCGTCGTCTGCGACTATCGCGGCTGGCCCTCCGTGTCGACGACGACCGAGAACGTCCGCGCCGGCGGCGCCGGCGGGGTGGTGCTGCGCGACAACTGGGGCTACGGCTACCCCTGGGACCTCCACACCTTCACCCTGCCCGGGCTGTTCCTCCCGTCCTCGGCCTCGTCCGTGCTCTCGAGCTGGCTGTCCCTGGGGGGTGGCCCTACGGCCACGATCTCCGCGACCACGACGAGCCTCGATCCGGCGCGGGGCGACGTCCTCTATCCCTACAGCAGCTCCGGCCCCAGCGACTTCGGCGACGTGCTGAAGCCCGACCTGGCGGCGCCGGGGGCCGACATCCTGGCGGCGAGCAAGGCGCCCGAAGGGTTCGTCGTGCAGAGCGGCACCTCCATGGCGGCGGCTCACGCCGCGGGCGCCGCCGTCCTGCTCCGGGCTCTCCATCCCGACTGGACCGTGGCGGAGGTCCAGTCGGCGCTGATGACCACGGCCGACAGCACCGTGGTCAGGACGGACGGTACGCCCGCGACCCCGTTCGGGATCGGGGCCGGCCGCCTGGACGCCGGCGCCGCCGCCCGCGCCGGTCTGCTCCTCGACGAGACGGTCGCCGCCTTCGAGCTGGCCGATCCATCCCAGGGGGGACACCCGGAGACGCTCAACCTGCCCAGCCTGGCCGACCGCGCGTGCGTGCGGACCTGCGTCTGGACGCGGACGGTGCGCAACGCTCTGGACGTCGCCTCCACCTGGAACGCGACGGTCTCCGCCCCGGCCGGGTTCACGGTGACCGTCGTTCCCTCTTCGTTCACCCTCGGCCCGGGCGGCACCCAGACCGTGCAGGTCACCCTCAATTCGCCGGTGAACACCTTCGGCTGGTACCACGCCGCCGTCCGGTTCGGCGAAGCCGGCGGCCTGGCGCCGGCGGCGCGCCTGCCGGTCTCCGCGCAGTTCGTCCCGGAGTACCAGCTCACCGTCAGCCGCTCCGGCTCGGGCTCCGGGCGGGTCAGCAGCAACCCGGCCGGGATCGACTGCGGCGCGGACTGCTCCCAGCTCTACCCCGAGGACACCTACGTACAGCTGACCGCGGCCGCCGACGCCGGCTCGGTCTTCGCCGGCTGGACCGGCACCTGCTACGGCACGCAGAGCAGCTGTTATGCCGACATGTACTACAACCAGACGGCGACCGCCTGGTTCGTGGTCCCCCCGCCGGACAAACAGCTGTCCAACAGCGTGCCGCTCAAGGACTCCATGAACGCGCCGGTCGAAAACGGCATCTGGGCCTATTACTTCTTCGACGTGGCGCCCGGGACGGGCGAGCTGGTGGTCGACCTGCTCGACGTGACGGACGAGGCCGAGCTCTACCTGCGCCAGGGGTCGAAGCCGACCTTCAGCCAGTACGACTGCGCCGACTGGGGTTACGAGGCCAACCGCCGGTGCGTGATCACCGCGCCCGCGGCCGGGCGCTGGTGGGTGGGGGTCAACAACGACTACGCCACGGGGCTGATCCGGTACACCGTGCGCGCCAGCTGGGGCAACGCCGACGGCTCCGACCGCGGGCTGGCGAACGGGATGCCGGCGGCGGACTTCCTGACCTCCAGCCAGTCCGGGGACTCCTGGAAGTACTACTTCGTGGACCTCGAGCTGGGCAGCGACGACCTCGTGGTCGAGCTGGCCAACCTGTCGGCGGATGCGGACCTCTACGTCCGCCACGGCGCCAAGCCCAACCGCTCGACCTACGACTGCGAGTCCTCCCAGGGCTCCACGGTGACCGACCGCTGCGGTATCGACACCCCCGCCCCGGGCCGCTGGTGGATCGGGGTCAACAGCTTCTCCACCGGGACGATCAACTACACCGTCGAAGCGAGCTGGACCCCGGCGTCCGCGTTCTTCTACACCGTCGCCCCTTGCCGGGTCTTCGACACCCGCGCCTCGTCGCCGCTCGCCTCGGGCGTATCCCGGGTCTTCGCGGTGGCCGGGACGTGCGGCATCCCGGCGACGGCGCGCGCGGTGGTCGCCAACGTCACGGCCGTCGTCCCCACCGGCAACGGCTACATGACGCTCTATCCGGGCAACCTGCCGGCCCCCACGACCAGCACGATCAACTTCAGAGCCGGGCAGGTGCGGGCCAACAACGCCATCCTGGGGCTCGCCACGGACGGCTCCGGGTCGGTCCGCGCCGTCCCAGCGGTCGCGGGCGGCGGCCAGGTCCACCTGATCCTGGACGTAAGCGGTTATTTCGAGTGAGTCATAGGGGCAGCGCCGCGCAGCTCCAGCGCTCCCGGGCCAGGTCCTCGACGCAGACTCCCAGCTTCGGGGACCCGGCCGGCGGACGCAAGGCCAGGGCGTGGCGCCACCCCTTGTCCGTCCCTTCGATCGGCGGAGCCGTCTCGTGGCGGATCGCGGTGGCGCGGCCGTCGGCGTCGGCGAAGGCGAGCGAGACCCGGACCGGTCCCTGAGGGGGTGAGCCGGTGAAGGGGAACGGCTCCACCTCCAGTCGCAGCTCGGCGTCCGGGCCCCCTTCCTTCTTCTGAAGCGAGGCACGGAGGGGGAGGCCGCCGTTGGGAACGGTGCCGCCGAGCAGGAGCCGCAGCCGCGTCTCGGCGATGCCCTCCGGCGTCGAGGCGCGGATCCAGCGCTGCGACCGCGGCTGGATGTCCCGGCGCAGGCGGACCTCGAGCGGGCGCACCTGGCCGTCCACCGACTCGGGGGCGTCGTACCAGAGGCGCCAGCGGGTGCGCAGGCCGGAGAGCGCCGCCCCGAGCTGCTCCTCGAAGCCGAGCACGGTGCCCGCGGTCGGCCGCGAGAAGGCGCGCAGCGGCGCGTAGTCGGGCAACAGGAACAGGTCGATCACCTTCTCGAAGCGCAGCGTCGAAGGCTTGTGCCCCCGGCTCGGGATCACCGGCGGCACGCCGAAGTCCCCTCCCCAGCCGCCGCCATGCTGCCGGATGCGCTCCGTGTCGCTCATCTCGCTGCGCTCCTCGCCCGGGTCGTCGCCGCGGATGGCGAGCGGGATCGTCACCCAGCCATAGGCGGCGAGCATCCTGGAGGCCTCGCCGAGCACCGCGGCCAACCCGGTCAGCGGCGCGTCGCCCCCCTTCGTCAGGAGGTCCACCTGCTCCGGCGGCAGGCGGAAGGCGTCGGCGGTCGGGAAGACGGCGTGCGGGCCGGAGGAGGGGCGGGCGGTGAGGTGCGCGAGGAGGCGGTCGAGCTGGCGGCGCAAGGCCGCCTCGTCCGGAGGAGAGGACGCCGGCGGCCCCTGCGGGGGCCGGTTCATGGCCAGCCGCGCCTCGCCGGCGAGGTCGGCGAGGACCTCGCGGACCCTCTTCGCCTCGCGCGACGCGGGCAGCACGACCCGCGGCACCGGATCGGCGACCACCACCTCGACGCTGCCCAGCCGGGCGAGGTCCGCCGAGCGCTGAGAGAGGGCGAGCGTCGAATGGAAGAGGGTGTCCGGTTTCGCCAACACCCTGTCCACATAGACGACCAGGGTCCAGTCCCCATCCTCCAGCCGTTCGAGGCGCCGGACCTGGATCGGCCGGCCGCCGAGCAGCACCGTCAGCTCCTCGGTGGGGACCTCGTTGTCCAGCAGGGCGTCGGGCATCTCGATGACCACCCCGGTCTCGCGGACCGTCACCTCCTCCGAGAAACGCTCGGGCTGCGGCGCGGCGAGGACGGTCGCCGCCAGGGCGGACAGCAGCGTCGCGAGCACCGCCGGCCGGCGGTGCGGGATCTGGGGCCGGATCGTCAC
>JBKKAU010000540.1:0-7407 GCA_046714475.1 Thermoanaerobaculia bacterium | reverse complement strand
GCAGACTGCCGTGCCGGTGCCGCCGCCCCCGGTGGCGGTGCCGGCGGCGCGCGGGCGGATCGCCATCATCGGGCTCGCCGGCCGCTTCCCCGGCGCCCGCGACGCGGAGGAGCTCTGGCGCAACCTGCGGGCGGGCGTCGAGGCGGTCTCCACCTTCTCGCAGGCGGAGCTGGCCGCCGCGGGCGTCCCCCCCGAGCTGATCGCGGATCCCCGCTACGTCCCCCGCTTCGGCGTCCTCGAAGGGGAGGAGCTGTTCGATGCCGAGCTGTTCGGTCTGTCGGTGCGCGAGGCCGAGACCATGGACCCCCAGTTCCGCCTCTTCCTGGAGTGCGCCTGGGAGGTGCTGGACCACGCTGGGTGCGATCCGCGGCGTTTCGGCCGGCCCATCGGCGTCTACGCGGGCGTCAGCCTGTCCACCTACTTCCTGAACAACCTGGCGTCCCGCCCCGACCTCCTGCAGGCCCTGGGCGGCTACCAGGTGGCCCTGGGCACGGACCGCGACTATCTGACGGCCCAGGTGTCGTACCGCCTGGGTCTCGCAGGGCCCAGCGTGGACGTGCAGACCGCCTGTTCCACGTCGCTGGTGGCGCTCCACCTCGCCTGCCAGGCCCTGCTCGCCGGCGACTGCGATCTGGCCCTGGCCGGCGGCAGCTCGATCAAGGTGCCGCAGCGCGCCGGTTTCCTCTACCGGGAGGGTTCGATCGAGTCGCCGCGCGGACGTTGCCGCGCTTTCGACGCCGGAGCCGACGGCACGGTGTTCGGCAGCGGCGTGGGGATCGTGGCCCTCAAGCGGCTGGAGGACGCTCTGGCCGACGGCGACACGATCCACGCCGTGATCCTGGGATCGGCGATCAACAACGACGGCGACCTCAAGGTCGGGCTCACCGCGCCGAGCGTCGAAGCGCAGGCCCGGGTGGTGGCTGCGGCCCACACCCGCGCGGGCGTCACGCCGGAGAGCATCGGGTATGTCGAGGCCCACGGCACGGGCACGCCGCTGGGAGACCCCATCGAGGTGGCGGCGCTCGCCAAAGCGTTCAGCGTCCGCGGGGGATGGGCCGGCGGCTGCCCCATCGGCTCGGTCAAGACCAACCTGGGCCACCTGGGAGCGGCGGCGGGAGTGGCCGGCCTGATCAAGACGGTGCTCGCGCTCCGTCACGGTGAGATCCCGCCGAGCCTCCACTTCGAAACGCCGAACCCCCGGATCGACTTCGCGGCGAGCCCCTTCCGCGTCAACGACCGGCTCACCCCCTGGCCGGCGGGGGAGGCGCCGCGCCGCGCCGGGGTCAGCTCCTTCGGCCTGTCCGGGACCAATGCGCACGTGATCCTGGAGGAGGCGCCGCCGGTCGCCGCTTCGGAGCCCGGCCGGCCCTGGCAGGTCCTGCCGCTGTCCGCTCAGAGCGAGGCCGCCCTGGCCGCAGGGGCCGAGCGCCTCGCCGCCTGGCTGGAGCAGCTCCCCGATGCGGACCTGGCCGACGTGGCCTGGACCCTCCAGACCGGCCGCAGGACCCTGCCGCACCGCCTGGCCGTGGTCTGCCGCGACGCCGAGGAGGCGCGCTGGGCCCTCCTCGGCGAGGAGCCGCGCCGTCTGCTCGCAGCCCGGCAGGCCCGGGCGGCGCGCCCGGTGGTCTTCGTCTTCCCGGGACAAGGGGCACAGCACCCCGGCATGGGGGCGGGGCTCTACGCCGCCGAGCCGCTCTTCCGCGAGGTGGTGGATGCCTGCGCCCAGCGCTTGTGGCCGCGGCTGGACCGCGATCTGCGCGAGCTGTTGATCCCGTCCGCCGGGCAGCGCGAGGAGGCGGCGCGCACCCTGCGCGAGACCCGCTTCGCCCAGCCGGCCCTGTTCGTGGTGGAGCTCGCCCTGGCGCGCCTCTGGATCTCCTGGGGGGTGACGCCGCGGGCGGCGATCGGCCACAGTCTGGGCGAGTACGTGGCGGCCTGCCTGGCCGGGGTCCTGACCCTGGAGGACACCGTGGACCTCGTGGCGCTCCGCGCCGAGCTCATGCAATCCATGCCGCGCGGCGCCATGCTCTCGGTCGATCTGCCCGCGGCCGAGCTGGAACCCCTGCTCGGACCGGGTCTGTCGCTGGCGGCGGTGAACGGTCCGGCCCTTTGCGTGGCCGCCGGGCTCGAGGAGGAGGTCGCGGCCCTGGAGCAGCGCCTGGCCTCCCGCGGCGCCGCCGGCCGGCGCCTGCACACCTCCCACGCCTTCCACTCCGCCCTGATGGACCCGGTCCTGGAGGCCTTCGCAGCGGCTGTGGCTCGCGTCCCCCTGAGCGCGCCGTCGCTGCCCTGGCTCTCCAACCTGACGGGGGACTGGATCACGGCCGCGGAGGCCGCCGATCCCGGCTACTGGGCCCGCCACCTCCGCAGTACCGTCCGCTTCGACGACGGGGTGCAGAAGCTGCTCGCCGGCGCGGAGGAGAGCGGCGCGGTGTTCCTGGAGGTCGGACCGGGCCGCGCTCTCGGCGACCTGGTGCGGCAGCAGGCGCGGTCCGCGGGCGCTCCCGGCGAGGTCGTCGAGGTGGTGCCCTCGATGCGCCGTCCGCGCGATGAGGAGGACGACGTCGAGATCCTGCTGCGCGCCGCCGGCCGCCTCTGGCTCGCCGGGATCGAGATTGACTGGGCGGGCCTGCATGCCGGCGAGAGCCGCCGGCGTCTGCCGTTGCCCGCCTACGCCTTTCAGCGCCGCCGCTTCTGGGTCGAGCCCGGCCGCCCGGCCGCGGCCGTCCCGATACCGGCCATCCCTGCGGCGGAGGCACCGGCGGCGGAGGCGTCGCGGGAGGAGCCGACGCGCCGCCGGCCGATCTTCCGGGACGCTACCGAGGCGCGTGTGGCTGCCGCCTTCGAGATCCTGCTGGGCGTTACGGAAGTGGGTCCGAACGACGACTTCTTCGAGTTGGGGGGCCAGTCGCTCCTCGGCACCAGGCTGCTCTCCCGCTTGCGCGACGAGCTCGGCGTCGAGCTGTCCATGGACAGCCTGTTCGAGGCTCCAACCCCTGCCGGGCTGGCCGCGCGCGCGGCTGCCTTGCGCGCCATCGCGGCGCCGGCCGCGCCTCCCCTCGTCCGCGTGCCGCGGGATGGGGACCTGCCCCTCTCTTTTGCCCAGGAACGGCTCTGGTTTTTCGATCAGCTCACCCCGGGCTCGCCGGCCTACCACCTGCCCGCGGCCCTGGTCCTCACGGGGCGGCTCGATCCGACGGCCCTGGCGGCGGCCTTCACCGGTCTGGTCGAACGGCACGAGGCGCTCCGCACCGCCTTCCGGGCCATGGCGGGGCGCCCGGTCCAGGTGATCGGCCCGGCGGGGCCGTTCCCGCTGCCGCGGGTGGATCTCGCCGGGCTGCCGGCGGAGGTAGGCGCGGCGGAGGCGCGCCGCTTGTCCGCAACGGAGGCGCGCCGCCCGTTCGACCTGGCCCGCGGTCCGGTGCTCCGCGCCGTGCTGCTGCGCCTCGCGAGCGAGGCGCACGTGCTCCTCGGCACCCTCCATCACATCGCCGGCGACGGCTGGTCCCTGGGAGTGCTGATCGGTGAGATTGCGGAGCTGTACGCGGCGCGGGTCGAGGGACGGCCGGCGCGCTTGCCCGGGCTGCCGGTACAGTACGCCGACTATGCCTCCTGGCAGCGTGCGCGGCTGCGCGGCGAGGCCTTGGCGGCGCAGGTGGACTTCTGGCGCCAGCTCCTGAGCGGCGCGCCGCCGGTGTTGTCGCTGCCCACCGACCGCCCGCGGCCGCCCGTGCAGACCTACCGGGGGGCCCTGCACCGGTTCCGGATCCCCGAGGAGACCGCGGAGGCGCTACGGGTCTTCGGCCGGCGCGGCGCGGGCTCGCTGTTCATGGCCCTGCTGTCCGGGTTCGCGGCCCTGCTGGGCCGCGCCGCGGGGACGGAGACCCTGCTGGTGGGCTCACCCATCGCCGGCCGCAACCAGCCGGAGACCGAGCCGCTGATCGGCCTCTTCGCCAATACCCTGGTGCTGCCCGGAGACATGTCGGGCGGACCGAGCGGCGGCGAGCTGCTGGCCCGGGTACGGACCGCGGTGCTCGGTGCCTTCGCACACCAGGACCTGCCGTTCGAAAAGCTGATCGACGAGTTGCGACCGGAGCGCAGCCTGAGCTACTCGCCGCTGTTTCAGGTGATGCTCATCCTCCAGGACCCCGGGCGTGAGGCGTTCGCCATGCCGGGCATCGAGCTGTCGCGCCTCGAGACCGGCACGGCGGCGGCAAAGTTCGATCTGACGCTGTCGGTGGTGGAAGGTCCGTCGGGGCTCGCCACGGCGTTCGAATACAGCACCGACCTGTTCGACCGGACGACGGTGGCCCGGCTCACCGGCCACCTGCTCGCCCTCCTCGACGGGCTCTCCCACGATCCCGGGCGCCGGGTGGAGGAGCTGCCGCTGCTGCACGAAGCGGAGCGCTGGCAACTCGTCGGGGAGTGGAACGACGCGCGGCGTGCCGCGGGCGTCGAGGTCACCGTGCCCCAGCTGATCGCGCAGCAGGCGCGGCGCAGCCCGGAGGCGGCGGCGGTGGTGTGCGGGGACACCGTATTGAGCTATGGCGCGTTGGAACAGAGCGCCGAGCGTCTGGCCGGTCACCTGCGGAGGCTGGGTGTGGGGCCGGAGCGTCTGGTGGGGGTCTGCCTGGAGCGCACGGCCTGGTTGCCGGTGGCGCTGCTGGGTGTGCTCAAGGCGGGAGCCGGCTATGTGCCACTGGACCCCGCCTACCCGCGGCAGCGGCTGGAGCTGATGATCGAGGACGCGGGGCTGTCGGTGCTGTTGACCGAAGAGCGCTGGTCCGGGCTCTTCCCCGCGACCGCGGCCATCGTGCCGCTACGCCAGCAGGTGGAGGATTCCGCGGCTCCGCCGCTCCCCGCCGGTCCGGCCGCGCAGACGCCGGACGCTCTGGTCTACGTGATCTATACCTCGGGCTCGACCGGGCGACCGAAGGGGGTGGAGATCAGCCACCGCGCGCTCGCCGCCTTCCTGCTGGCGATGCAGGACCGGCTGCGCCTGACCGCCCGCGACCGCCTGCTGGCGGTCACCTCGCTATCGTTCGACATCGCCGGGCTGGAGCTGTACCTGCCCCTCGTCACCGGTGCGACGATCGTGCTCGCTGATCGCGAGACGGCTGCGGACGGCCGGCGGCTCCTGGCGCGGCTTCGGGAGTCGGGCACCACGATCCTGCAGGCGACCCCCGCGACCTGGCGTCTGCTGCTGGACGCGGGCTGGGAGGGGACGCCGGGGCTGGTGGCGCTGTGCGGCGGTGAGGCCTGGTCGCGCCAGCTCGCCGACCGCCTGGGGGAGCGGTCGGCGGTGGTGTGGAACGTCTATGGACCGACCGAAACGACGGTCTGGTCGGCAATGGAGCGGGTCGAGCCGGTCGCCGGCCCGTTGTCGATCGGCCGGGCCATCGCGGATACCCGGCTCCACCTGTTGGACCGCGGTTTCGCGCCGGTGGCCGTGGGATTTGCGGCGGAGCTCTGCATCGGTGGTGTAGGTCTGGCGCGGAGCTATCGCGACCGACCCGACCTGACGGCCGAGCGGTTCATCCCGGATCCGCTCGCTGCCGAGCCCGGGGTGCGCCTGTACCGCACCGGCGACTTGGCCCGGCGTCTGCCGGATGGGCGCATCGAATACCTGGGCCGGCTCGATGACCAGGTGAAGGTCCGCGGCTTCCGCATCGAGCTGGGGGAGGTGACGGCGGCTCTGCTCGCCCTGCCGGGAGTGCTCCAGGCGGTCGCTATGGTGCGCGAGGACGCGCCTGGGGAGAAGCTGTTGGCCGGCTATCTGGTGGGCGAGCCGTCGGGCGGGCGGGGCGAGGTCTCCGAGCTGCGGACGGCCCTGCGCGAGCGGCTCCCGGAGCCTATGGTGCCCTCGGCCCTGATTTGGCTGGATGCGCTGCCCCTGACCCCCAACGGCAAGATCGACCGCAAGGCTCTGCCGCGGCCGGAGCTGTCCCGGGTCGAGGCGGACCCTCAGGCGCCGCTGGATCCGCTGGAGGAGCTGGTGGCCGGGGTCTGGTGCGAGGTGCTGGGCCTGGAGCGGGTGGGCCCGGCGCTGGGCTTTTTTGACCTGGGGGGGCATTCGCTCCTGGCCACGCAAGTGGTGTCGCGGCTGTCGCGGGCCTGCGGCGTGGAGCTGCCGGTGAGCGCGTTGTTCCTCGCGCCGACGGTGGCCGGCCTGGCGCGGCTGATCGCGGCCGAGCGCAGCGCCGGAGCGCCGCCGGTCCCGCCCCTGGCGCGGGGGCCGCGGAACGGGGAGCTGCCCCTCTCCTTCGCCCAGGAGCGCTTCTGGGTGCTGGATCAGCTCCGGCCGGGGTCGACGCACTACAACATCCCGCACGCCCTGCGCCTTCAGGGCACCCTCGACCCGGCGGTGCTGGCGGCCGCCTTGAGCGAAGTCATGCGCCGGCACGAGGTTCTGCGCGCCCGCTTCCCCAGGGGCGGCAGCGGCGAGGCCCTGCAGGTCATCGATCCGCCCGCGCCGTTCGTCCTGCCGGTGGCAGACCTGACCGCCCTGCCTGCCGCGGCGTCGGCGGCCGAGACCCGCCGCCTGGCCCGCGCCGAGGCCCGGCGTCCGTTCGATCTCGCGCGCGGGCCGCTGCTGCGCACCCTGCTCCTGCGCCTGGACGCGGCGGAGCATGTCCTGCTCGCCACCCTTCACCACATCGCGTCGGACGCCTGGTCTGGCGGAGTCCTTACAGGGGAGGTGGCGCGCTTGGCCGCGGCGTTTGCCGCGGGGGAGCCGTCCCCCCTGCCCGAGCCGGAACTCCAGTACGGCGACTTCGCCCGCTGGCAGCGCGCCAGGCTCGCCGGCCCGGTGCTCGACGACCTCCTGGCCTGGTGGGCGGAGCGGCTGGCCGGCGTGCCCGCGGTGCTGGAGCTGCCGGCCGACCGGCCGCGCCCGCCCCTCCAGAGCTTCCGCGGTGCGCTCCTGCCGTTCATCCTCCCGGCGGAAACGGCCCGCGGCGCTCGCGACCTGGCCCGGCGCGGAGACGCCACGCTCTTCATGGTCCTCCTCACCGCCTTCCAGACGCTCCTCGGGCGCTACAGCGGCCAGGAGCGGTTCCACGTCGGCTCGCCGATCGCCAACCGCACCCGCGCCGAGTTGGAGAAGCTGATCGGCTGCTTCGTAAACACCCTGGTCCTGCCCGCGGACGTGAGCGGCAGCCCTTCCTCCGCCGCGCTGCTGGCTCGCGCCCGCGCCACGGCCCTGGGCGCCTACGAGCACCAGGACCTCCCGTTCGAGCTTCTGGTGGACGAGCTCCTCCCGACGCGCGATCTCAGCCGTACGCCCCTGTTCCAGGCTGCACTGGTCCTCCAGAACGCCCCGGTGGAGGTCGTGGAGCTCCCCGGCCTCACCGTGCGCCCCCTGGGGGGGGAAGGCGGGACGGCCAAGTTCGACCTGACGCTGACCCT
>JBKKAU010000539.1:0-4068 GCA_046714475.1 Thermoanaerobaculia bacterium | reverse complement strand
TGGCGCGGGTGCTCCCGGACGGCAACGTCGAGTACCTGGGCCGGATCGACCACCAGGTGAAGATCCGCGGCTTCCGGATCGAGCTGGGGGAGATCGAGGCGGTGCTGGCGAGCCACCCGGCGGTGCGGGAGTGCGCGGTCCTGGCCCGGGAGGACGTGCCGGGGTCGCGCCAGCTCGTCGCCTACCTGACCGGCGGCGGCCTGCCCGAGACCGAGGAGCTGCGCGCCTTCCTGGCCGCGCGGCTGCCGGAGTACATGGTGCCGGCGGCCTTCGTCCCCTTGAAGGCCCTGCCGCTGTCGCCCAACGGCAAGCTGGACCGCAAGGCGCTGCCGGCGCCGGAGCGGACCGTCTCCGAGGGGGGAGAGGGCTACGTCGCCCCGGGCGATCCCCTCGATCCGACAACGGAGCTGCTGGCCGGGATCTGGGCGGAGGTGCTGGGTCTGGAGCGCGTCGGGGTGCGCGACGACTTCTTCGCCCTGGGCGGTCACTCCCTGCTCGCCACCCAGGTGGCTTCGCGGATCCGCACCGTGATGGGAGTGGAGCTGCCGTTGCACCGGCTGTTCGAGGCGCGGACGGTCGCGGACCTGGCCCAGGCGGTCCGGGAGGGGCGTGAAGCCCGGCAGGCGCCGCCGATCGTCCCCGTACCGAGAGACGGGGAGCTGCCCCTGTCGTTCGCCCAGCAGCGGCTCTGGTTCCTCGACCAGCTCGAGCCGGGGGACCCGACCTACAACATCCCCTCCGCGGTGCGCCTGACGGGCGAGCTGCCGGCCGGTCTGCTGGAGCGGATCTTCGCCGAGGTGGTGCGCCGGCACGAGGCGCTGCGCACCACCTTCGGCTCGCGCGACGGCCGGCCGGTGCAGGTCGTCGCCCCTGCTCTCCCGGTCCTGCCGATCACCGAGCTGCCGGACCTGTCGCGCCTGCCCGAGAGACGGCGGGAGGCGCGGGCGCGGGAGCTCGCCCTGGAGGAGGCCCGGCGGCCTTTCGACCTCGCGCGGGGGCCGCTGCTGCGCCTCTCCCTGGCGCGGCTGGGGGAGCGCGAGCACCTCCTGCTCATGACCCTGCACCACATCGTCTCGGACGGCTGGTCCATGGGCGTGCTGCTGCGCGAGGTGGGCGCCCTGTACGAGGCCTTCTCCCAAGGTCAGCCCGATGATCCCCGGGTTTTGCCGGAGCTGCCGGTGCAGTACGCGGACTTCGCGGTCTGGCAGCGGGGCTGGATGCGGGACGAGGTCCTGGCGGCCCAGATCTCATATTGGAAGCGCCAGCTCCAGGGGGCTCCGCGGGGGCTGGAGCTGCCGACCGACCGGCCGCGGTCGGCGGCGCGGGCCCGCCGGGGCACGACGCGGACCTTCACCCTGCCGCCGCCGCTGTCCGAGGCGGTGCTGGATCTCTGCCGGGGGGAGGGCGCGACCCCCTTCATGGTCCTGCTGGCGGCCTGGGCGGTCGTCCTGGGCCGCCATGCCAACCAGGAGGATGTGCTCCTGGGGACTCCGATCGCCGGCCGCAACCGCCGGGAGATCGAAGGCCTGATCGGTTTCTTCGTCAACACCCTGGTCCTGCGGATCGACCTCAGGGGGGATCTGTCCAGCACCCCGGGCTTCGGGGAGCTGCTGGGACGGGTGCGCCAGACGGCGCTCGACGGCTATACCCACCAGGACCTGCCTTTCGAGCGCCTGGTGGAGGAGCTGGCGCCGGACCGCGACCTGGACCGCTCGCCGCTGTTCCAGGTCATGCTCGTGCTCCAGAACGCCCCCAGCCCCAACCTGTCGGTGCCGGGGCTCACCCTGACGCCGCTGGCCGTGGACAGCGGGGTGGCCAGGTTCGACCTCACCCTGGCTTTCCAGAGACGGGAGGAGCGGGGTTTCGAGGCAGCCCTGGAGTACGACGCCGACCTGTTCGACGCCGGCACGGCGGCGCGGCTGTGGGAGCGGTTCACGGCTCTGCTGGAGGCGATGGCCGCGGACCCGTCGGCCCCTGTGTCCGGCATCTCCCTGCTGAGCCGGCCGGAGCGCCACCAGCTCCTTGTGGAGTGGGGAGGGATAGGGGAGGAGCCCGCGGCCGGGGAGACCCTGCACGGCCGCTTTGAGGCCCGGGCCCGGCGGAGGCCCGAAGCCCCGGCGGTCCTCTGGGAAGGCGCGGCGGTGAGCTACGGCGAGCTGAACCGCCGCTCCAACCAGCTCGCGTATCACCTGCGCCAGCTCGGCGTCGGGCCGGAGAGCCGGGTCGGCCTGAGCCTGCAGCGCTCCGTGGATCTGGTGGTGGGGATCCTGGGCATCCTCAAGGCCGGCGGCGCCTACGTGCCGCTCGATCCCAACTACCCGCAGGAGCGGCTGGCCTACATGATCGAGGACGCCGGGGTCGAGGTCGTGGTCGGGACGGGCCTCCTCGAGCAGCTGGCGGCGCTGCCCTCGGACGACCTCCCGGCGCTGGCGGACGGCTCGAGCCTGGCCTACGTGATCTACACCTCGGGCTCGACCGGCCGTCCCAAAGGCACGCTGGTCAGCCACGGCAACGTCCTGCGCCTGTTCGACGCCACTCAAACATGGTTCGGCTTCGACGAGCGCGACGTCTGGACGCTCTTCCACTCCTACGCCTTCGACTTCTCGGTCTGGGAGCTCTGGGGGGCGCTGCTCCATGGCGGCCGGGTCGTGGTGGTGCCCTACGAGGTCAGCCGCTCGCCGGAGCGGTTCCTGGACCTGCTGGTCCACGACCGGGTGACGGTGCTCAACCAGACGCCTTCGGCCTTCACCCAGCTCGCCCGGGTGGACGAGGAGCGCGGCGGCGTCGCGACCGGCCTGCGGCTGGTGATCTTCGGCGGCGAGGCGCTGGACCTGGCGGGGCTCGCCCCCTGGTTCGCGCGCCACGGGGACGACAGGCCGCTGCTGGTCAACATGTACGGCATCACCGAGACCACGGTGCACGTCACCTACCGGCCGCTGCGGGTGGCGGACACCTTGGGCGAGCGGCGCAGCGTCATCGGCGTGCCCATCCCGGACCTGAGCCTGTACGTGCTGGACCGGCGGCAGCAGCCGGCGCCGATCGGGGTGCCGGGCGAGCTGGTGGTCGGCGGGGCGGGTCTGGCGCGCGGCTATCTGGGCCGGCCGGAGCTGACCGCGGCGCGCTTCATGCCCGACCCGGCCGGTGGCCGTCCGGGTGCGCGGCTGTACCGGTCGGGGGATCTGGGGCGGTTCCTGCCCGCGGGCGAGGTGGAATACCTGGGCCGGATCGACCACCAGGTCAAGATCCGCGGCTTCCGCATCGAGCTGGGGGAGATCGAGTCGGTGCTGGGGAGCCATCCGGCGGTGCGGGAGTGCGCGGTCCTGGCCCGGGAGGACATGCCGGGGTCGCGCCAGCTCGTCGCCTATCTGGCCGGCGACGGTCTGCCTGAGACCGTGGAGCTGCGCGCCTTTCTGGCCCATCGTCTGCCGGAATACATGGTGCCGTCCTTCTTCGTCCCGCTCCCCGCCTTCCCGCTGACGCCCAGCGGCAAGCTGGACCGCAAGGCGCTGCCGGCGCCGGAGCGGACCGCGACGAGCAAGGGGTATGTCGCCCCGGGCGATCCGACCGAGGAGCGGCTGGCCGGGATCTGGGCGGAGCTGCTGGGTCTGGAGCGCGTCGGGGTGCACGACGACTTCTTCGACCTGGGCGGCCACTCCCTGCTCGCCACCCAGATGGCTTCGCGGATCCGTGCCGTGATGGGGGTGGAGCTGCCGTTGCGGCGGCTGTTCGAGGCGCGGACGGTCGCGGACCTGGCTCGCACGGTCCGACAGGCGGCGCCCGGGGAGGAAGACGAGCTCCTCGCGGTGCTCGATCAGCTCGACCTGCTCTCCAACGAGGAGGCGCGCGACCGTCTCGAAGGCCTGCGCTCCGAGGCGCCAGAGACGCCGGAAGAGGGCCTCGAGGTCCAGGTGGGCTCGGCCCTCGTGCGCCTCCCCCGGACAGGCGACCTGCCCCTGTCCTTCGCCCAGCAGCGGCTCTGGCTCCTCGACCAGCTCGATCCGGGCAACCCGGCCTACAACATCCCGCTGGTCGTCCGCCTGACGGGGGCGTTGCAGGTCGGCCTGCTGG
>JBKKAU010000538.1:0-4913 GCA_046714475.1 Thermoanaerobaculia bacterium | reverse complement strand
GGGGTGGTCTCGGAGAAGGCGCCGGTCGGCCCGAGGCTGCCGTAGACCTCGTCGGTCGAGACGTGGAGGAAGCGGAAGCGCCGCCGTCCGGCCGCGCCCTGGCCGCCCAGGTAGCGGCGCGCCGCCTCCAGCAGCTCGAAGGCGCCGACGATGTTGGTCTGGACGAAGGAGCTGGCGTCGTCGATCGAGCGGTCGACGTGGCTCTCGGCGGCGAAGTTGACCACCGCCGTGGGCCGGTGCTCGGCGAAGGCCTTGTGGACGTCGTGGCGGTCGGCGATGTCGCCCTGGACGAAGACCAGGCGCGGATCGGCGAGCACATCGGCCAGGTTTTCCAGCCTGCCGGCATAGGTGAGCTTGTCCAGCACCACGACGCGGGCTTCCGTTTCGCCGAGCGCCAGCCGTACGAAATTGCATCCGATGAAGCCGGCGCCGCCGGTGACGAGCAGGGTTTCCATGGGCGCGAGAGTATATCTGCTTTGCGCGATCCCTCCCTGGCGTAGAATCGGGCGCCTCCCCGGAGGGGGGTATCAGGAGGACAGGATGAACAGGAGACCGGGTTCTTGACGCCGCTCCAGGCGGTCGTGCTGGCGGTGGTCCAGGGGGTGACGGAGTTCGTGCCGATCAGCTCGTCGGCGCACCTGATCCTGGTGCCGTTCTTCCTGAAGTGGCCGGACCAGGGGCTCACCTTCGACATCGCCACCCACGCCGGGACGCTGCTAGCGACCCTGATCTACTTCCGCCATGACGTCCGCGACCTGATCGTCGGGTTTTTCACCGGCAAGCCGTTGTCCGAGGCGGGGGACTTCTCGCCGCGCCGGCTGGCCACCGCCATCCTGGTGGGGACCGTGCCGGCGGGCATCGTCGGCCTGCTGATCCACGACTGGGTCGCCCTCCACGCCCGCAACCCGCTGCTGATCGCGGGCACCTCGATCGTCTACGGCCTGATCCTTTTCTGGGCCGACCGGGTAGGTGGGCGCTCGCGCGAGATCGGCAGCCTCGGCTGGGGTGCGGCGCTGGCGATCGGCGCGGCGCAGGCGCTCGCCCTGGTGCCGGGGACCTCGCGCTCCGGGATCACCATCACCGCCGCGCTGCTCCTGGGCTTCACGCGGCCGGCGGCGGCCCGTTTCTCGTTCCTGCTCTCGATCCCGGTCAACGTCCTCGCGGTGCTGCTCGACGTCGTCGAGATCGTCCAGGAGGGGGCCACCGCCGAGCAGCTCATCCCGATGGGGATCGGGCTGGTCGTGGCGGCCGTCACCGGCTATCTGGTCATCGCCTGGCTGCTCTCCTGGCTGCGCCGGCAGAGCCTGACCGCCTTCGTGGTCTACCGGATCCTGCTCGGTCTGGTGATCCTCGCGACCCTCTGGCTGCGCCAGGGTTGAGCGGCTCCGTGACGATCCCGCGACAGTCAACTTTCATATTGACAACTATCGATTCCCTGGGCTAAGGTTCGTGTCGCGGGGAGGTACACCCTCCTCTCATCCCTCCCAAGAGGAGCGCCCGGATCGCGCTCCTCCTTTTTATTTGGGGCCTACGCCCCCAGGAGGCCCTGCTTGAAATCCTCGCCGGGGCCGGGCTTGGGTCCGATCCAGGTGGCGAGGATGGCGTCGGCGGTCGCCTTGCCGGGGAGGGTCCCCTTGACCTTGCCGTTGACCTCGACCTGGGTGCCCTGGCCGGGCACGTAGGTGAGCGCCAGCTTCTGCCCCTTGTCGATGTCCTGCATCCAGCCGCACAGGGTGGTGAAGCCCTTCTTGACCTCCGCCGAGGCGTTCGGGGTGTTGGCCGCCAGCCCTTCGTCCAAGGCCTCGCACATCTGGTCCTTGCTTACGTCATAGAGGAAATGCATGACCATGCGGCGCGGCGAGTCGGCGGCGAGCGCCTTGCCCGCGTCCTTGGTCTTCTGCGGCAGATAGAGGCCGGCGACGTAGACCTTGACGACGAACTTCTTGCGCAGCGCCATGCCGTTCAACGCCAGCGGCTGACCGCCGGCTTCGGCCCTGTCCGGCAGGGTGACGCCGGCGAGCGAGCCGGCCGCCGCCGGCATCGCGGGCAGGGCGAGCAGCAGGGTGAGAGCCAAAGTGGAGAGGGTACGCATGGACTGTCCCTCCGGTCTGTTAGGATGGGTGACCGATCCGAAGTGTAGCCGATTCCCCGGTCCGGTCGCGCAACACGGCCGCCTCCGCGACGTACCTGAGCGTTGATGCTGACCGACGCCGAGCTCGTGGCCCTGGCCCTGACCGGCTCGCAGGAAGCCTTCCGCGAGCTGGTGACGCGTTTCGAGCGTCCGGTCTACAGCCTCGTGGCGCGGATGGTGCACGATTCCGCGACGGCGGAGGACCTGGCGCAGGAGATCTTCGTCAAGGCGTTCCGCCGGCTCGACACCTACGACCCCGCCCGCAAGCTCTCGAGCTGGCTGTTCAAGATCGCGCACAACACCACGATCGACTTCCTGCGCCGGGGGACGCCCGACACCGTGCCGCTGGAGGCGGCGGCGGAGGACGACGACCGGGGGGGCCTGGCGGCGGTCCTCTCGGACGCGGGCTCGGAGGATCCGGGGGCCGCGGCCGAGCGGCGGCAGATGGCCCGCGCCCTGGAGCGCGCCATCGCCAGCCTGCGCCCGGAGTACCGGGAGCCGGTCCTGTTGCGTTACGTCGAGGGTTTGTCGTATCAGGAGATCTGCGAGCTGACGAGCCAGCCGCTCGGCACGGTGAAGACCAACCTCCACCGGGCGCGCAAGGAGCTCGCCGCCGCCATGACCGCCCTGGGCTGGGCGCCTGCAGATGCCGGCAGGGCCGTCGAAACCCGCGGCGCGTCCGGCTCGTAGGGCAGGTCAGAGGAGATCGATGGCGATGCATCCATCCCAGGACCCACTCACCCGCTGGCTCGCCGCCGAGAGCGAAGACCGCCCCGACGCGGACGCTGCGGCGGAGGAGGCGCTGTTCGAGCTGATGGCGGCGCTGCCTCCGCTGGCGCCGCCGGCGGGCTTCGCCGACCGCGTGCTCGCCAGGGCGGTGGTGGCGGCCCCCGCGCGGGTCCGCCGCTCCGCGTACTGGATGCGGTGGGCGGTGGGTCTGGGTCTCCTCGCGACCGCGGTGTCCCTGGTGTTCGTACCGGGGACGCTCGCCGCGCTCGCCGGCCTCTGGAGCTTTGCGGAGCTGTTCGAAGCGGGGGTCCGCTCGGTGGTCGACGCCAGCCTGTGGCTGACCTCGGCCCTGCAGATCGGACAGACGGTCTTCGCCGTGGGCGAAGCGCTGTCGCTGTCGCTGGCCCGGCCGGGTATGGCCGCGCTGGTGTTGGTCTGCCTGTTGATCTCCGCCGCGGCGCTCCGCTTTCTTCGCGACCTTGTCGCGCGTGATAGGAGTTGGGCCTATGTGGACCCGATCTGACCGTCTGTTCCGGGCTCTGGCCGTCGTCTTCGTCCTCGGCCATCCCGTTCTGCCCCTGCCTGCCCTGGCGCAGGAGACCGAATCCGTCGCCGCCCCGGAAGGCAACGACCGCGAAGCGCTCCGCGCCACCCTGGAGGAGCGCTACGAGGTGCTGCCGATCCGCGACGGCGTCCTGCTCAAGCCCCGCACCAGGACCCTGGCGAACCTGGGCGTCCGCAGCGTCGAGGTGAGCGGCGGGACCGCCGCCGTCAACGGCGAGCGGGTGGACCCCAACGTGCTCCGCGCCTGGCTGGGGGGGGAGGCCGACCACGTCCTGCGGCTGCTGGCCCTCCCCCCGGCGGACCGCCGCGCCCTGTTCGGGCTGAGCGAGGCCGGCTCCCCGGCCCCCCGGGCTGGAGACCGCGTCCCCTCCGAGGCCTCGGAGGAAGGCGCCAACGAGGCAGACGAGGAAGACGGCGGCATTCCCCCGATCCCGGACGCGCCGGAGCCCCCCGAGGCCCCGGACGTGCCCGAGGAGGATGACGACGACACCTCGGTGCAGTCCGGCAGCCAGGTCAACGTCGGCGGCGGCATCACCGTTGCCAAGGGCGAGGTGGCGGAGGAGGCCGTGGCCCTCGGCGGCCCGGTCCGCATCGATGGCGAGGTGCTGCGCGACGCGGTGTCGATCCTCGGTCCCGTCCGGATCGAGGGCAAGGTCGGCGGCGAGGTGGTCTCTGTCCTGGGCAGCGTGACCCTGGGACCGAACGCCGAGGTGATGGGCAACGTCACCACCGTCGGCGGCACCCTCCGCCGCGCGCCCGGGGCGAAGATCCACGGCTCCATCTCGGAGGTGGGGCTCGCGCCGGCGATCCGCGAGGGTCTGAGGGGCGCCGACCGCGACGTCTTCATGCCCTTCTCCTCGGGCTTCACCGAGCCGATGGAGCTGTTCTGGTCGATCTCCGGGGCGTTCCTGCTCGGCCTGCTGGTCTGCCTGGTGCTGCTGGTGGCGCGACGGCCGCTGGAGAGGGTGGACCTGCGGCTGGCGGCGGAGCCCTGGAAGGCGGCGCTGGCCGGCGTCGGGGCGTTGTTCCTGTCGGTGCCGCTGCTGGTGGTGGTCAGCGTGCTGCTGGCGCTGACCATCGTCGGCTGCGTGCTGTTCCTGCTCTATCCGTTCGTGGCGCTGGCGCTGGCCTGGTTCGCTCTGCTCGGCTACGCCGCGGTCGCCTACCGGCTGGGCCGCTGGATCGAGATCCGGTTCGACCGCAACTTCGGCAGCCCCTACGTCGTCGCCCTGATCGGCGTGTTCCTGATCCAGATCTGGTCGATCCTGGGCCGTCTGCTCGGCTTGGGCGCCGGCGCCGCCGACCTCTTCGCCTTCCTGCTGGTGATGTTCGGCACCGTGGTACAGACCGCGGCCTGGATCATCGGCTTCGGCGCCGTCCTGCTGGCCCGTTACGGCGCCCCCAAGCCGCCGCCGCCGGTCAAGGCCGACCACCCCAGGGCGGACTCTTTTACAACTCAGACTGTGCCGACGAATATAAACGTGGAGAT
>JBKKAU010000537.1:0-10932 GCA_046714475.1 Thermoanaerobaculia bacterium | reverse complement strand
CAGGTGATCCTGGAAGAGATCGCGATGTACGACAGCGAGCCCTGGGACGCGCTGGAGATGGAGGTCCATGCCCATCTCTTCGGGCCGCACGCCTATGGCCGGCCGGTGCTCGGCACCCGCGACGAGCTGCTGGCGATCGGCGCGGACGAGCTGCGCGCCTTCCACCGCCGGTTCTACCGTCCGGACACCGCCCTGCTGGTCGTAGCCGGAGACGTCGGGGAAGAGGCGTTCGCGGAGATCGAGAAGACCCTCGGAGCCGTCTCCCCTGGAGGCGAACGGCGGGGCGGGGCGAAGGCGCCGTCCGTCTGGCCGGCCGGTCTCGACCGCTTCGAGCGCCGCAAGGGGGAGGTGGCGCGCATGATGCTCGCCCTGCCCGCGCCCGACGGCACCCACCCGGACCATCCGGCGCTGCGCCTGCTCTCCACCCTGCTGGCCGGCGGCCGTACCAGCCGTCTGCACCGCGAGCTGGTCGAGGTGGAGCAGATCTGCGCCTGGTTCACGGCCGACCTCTCCGAAGGGCTCGACGCCAGCATGCTCACCCTGGCCGGCGAGGTCGTGCCGGGGATCGCGCCGGACAAGGTGGAGGAGCGGCTCTGGTTCCATCTCGACGAGCTGCTGCGCACCCCGCCGGACCCCGAGGAGATGGAGCGCGCCCGCCAGATCACCGTCGCCGACTGGGTCTTCGGTCACGAGAAGGTGCACCAGCAGGCCATGTCGGCGGGGATGGCCCTCACCCTGTTCGACCTCGACCACATCGACCGCCACATGGAGCGCCTGCTCGCGACCACGCCGGAGCAGCTCCACGAGGTCGCCTCGCGCTATCTCCGGCCCGAACGCGGCGGCGTGCTCGGCTGGTCCCTCCCCTCTCGATGACCGAGCCCCTTCGAGACGACGATCGGGTGAGGCGCTGGCGAGCCGACACGCCGGCCAGCGCCTTCCGCGCGCACCTCAACAACGCCGGGGCGGCGCTGCCGCCCGCGCCGGTGGTCGACGTCATGGTCGGCCACCTCCGCCGCGAAGCCGAGATCGGCGGCTACGAGGCGGCCGAGGAGGCGGTCGAGCGGGTCCAGGGCGTCTATGGCGACCTCGGGCGCCTGCTCGGGTGCGCACCGGCCCATGCCTCCAACGTCGCGATCGTCGAGAACGCCACCGTCGCCGTCTCGCTGGCCCTCTCGGCCTTCGACTTCGAGCCGGGCGACGTCCTGGTGACGACGCGCAACGACTACACCTCGAACCACCTCATGTATCTCGCCCTCGCTCAGCGCCGCGGGGTCGAGGTGCGGTGCGCGGCCGAGCTGCCCGAGGGCGGGACCGACCCCGGCTCGGTGCGCGAGCTCGCCTCCGACCCGCGCTGCCGGCTGGTGTCGCTGACCTGGGTGCCGACCCACTCGGGGCTGGTCCAGGCGGCGGAGGAGGTGGGCGGGATCTGCGAGGATCTGGGCGTCCCCTATCTGGTCGACGCCTGCCAGGCGGTGGGGCAGATGCCGGTCGACGTGGCGCGGCTGCGCTGCGACTTCCTGGGCGGCACGGCGCGCAAGTTCCTGCGCGGGCCGCGCGGCATCGGCTTCCTCTACGTCTCCGACCGGGTGCTGGCGCGCGGCGCCTATCCTCTGGGCGTCGACATGCGCGGCGCCGTCCGCGTGGGAGACGGCGGCTTCGAGCTGGTCCCCGGCGCCCGCCGTTTCGAGAACTGGGAGTTCGCCTACGCGCTGGTGCTCGGCCTCGGCGAGGCGGTCCGGTATGCCCTGGAGGTGGGGATCGAGGAGGGCGGAGCGCGGGCGATCGGGCTCGCCGCCTACGCCCGCGAGCGGCTGCGGGCGGTGCCGGGCATCCGGGTGGCCGACCGGGGGGAGCGGCTCTGCGCCATCGTCACCGCCGAGGTCCAGGAGTGGGACGCGCCGGACGCGGTGCTGCGGCTGCGCGACATGGGGATCAACACCAGCGCCTCGACCAGCGAGGACGGCGCGCGGACGCCGGTCGTCCGCATCTCGCCGCACTACTACAACACGCGCGAGGAGGTGGACGCGGCCGTGGACGCGCTCGCCGGGCTGGCGCGGAGCCCACAATAATGATGTAGGGGAGGGGTTTAACCCCTCCCGGGCGGGGTCAAGCCCCGCCCCTACAAAGAGACCCTTATAGGAGCTCTAAGGAGACCGAGTGATTCAGCAGAGCACGGAACGGCTGGCGGTGCGGGTGCGGCGGGTGGAGGGGGCGCCGGTGGTGGCGGTCCGCCTGACGTTGCGCGCCGGGGCGCGGGTGGAGCGTCTGCCCGGTCAGGCGCTGCTCGCCGGGCGGATGCTCGCCGAGGGAACCCGCCGCCGCACCTGGCGCCAGATCGCCGACGACGCGGAGGCCCGGGGCATGGTGCTGTCGAGCTTCGGCACCTTCGAGACGATCGGCGTCTCGGTCGACGCCCTGGCCAAGGACTGGGAGGTGGCGCTCGACTGGGCGGCCGAGATGCTACTCGAGCCCTCGTTCCCCGAGGACCGTTGCGCCTGGCTGGCGCGGCAGGCGGCGGCGGAGCTCGAAAGCCTCGCCGACCAGCCGGACGTCAAGACCGCCTGGGGGTTCCTCGAAAACCTCTACGCCCCGCACCCGCGGAGCCGTCCGGTGCTCGGCAGCGAGGAGAGCCTCCTCGCCCTGACGCCCGCCGACTGCGCCGAGCTCCACCACCGCGCGCAGGGCCACGGCCTGATCGCCACGGTCGCCGGGGTGGTGGACGAGGACGCGGTCCGCCGCCGGCTCCAGGACCTGTTTGGCAACCTCCCGGAGGCGCCGGAGCCCCTCCCCGAGCCGCCGGCCCCGCAGGGGATCCCCGAGCGGGGGTCCATCGAGACCGAGGCCGAGGACCAAGCGCACCTCTACGTCGGCCACATCACGTTGCCGCGCCGCCATCCTGATCACGCCGCGATGGAGGTCCTGGCGGTGGTCCTGGGCTCCGGCGCGGGCCTGACCGGCCGCATCCCGAACCGCATCCGCGAGCGCGAGGGGCTGGCCTACAGCGCCTATGCCCAGACGGTCGCCGGAGCCGGCCTCGACGCCGGCCGTCTGGTCGCCTACGTCGGCACCTCGCCGGCGACGGTGGAGCAGGCCGAGCGCGGCATCGTCGAAGAGATCACCCGCCTCGTCGAGGACGGCATCGAGGACGCCGAGCTCGAAGAGGCGCGCGCCTATCTGCTGGGACGCGAGCCGTTCAAACGCGAGACCGCCCGCCAATGGGCCGACATCCTGGTCGAAGCCGAGCAGTACGACCTGCCGCTCGAAGACCCCGGAGCCCGCACCGCCGAGCTGACCATCCTGGACCGCCCCACGGTCGAAGAGGTCGCCCGCAAGCACATCGTGCCCTCCGCGCTCAAGGTGACGGTGGGGTTGCCGGAGGCGTGAGGGTTCTTGACCTCGGAGCTGTATACTTCCTGAGAGGTTAGTGATGAAGACGTTGACGCTCGAGCTTCCGGATCAGCTAGCGGACGAGTTGAAGAACCTCGTCGAAAGCGGCTGGTTTGCCAATGAATCTGAGATCGCCCGCTTGGCGCTTGTCGAGTTCGTCCGCCACCATCGGTTCGAGTTGCAGGAGCAGTTTCAACGAGAAGACATTCGCTGGGCCTTGAGCCTCAAGAATGCCGAGAGTTGAAACGGATCGTCTGCGACACTGGACCTCTCCTGCACCTCCGGGAGGCTGACTCTCTACCTCTCCTCCAACGCGCGGGCCGTATCCAAATCCCTGCCGCAGTCCAATCCGAGCTATTGAGCTTGGATGCAAGCTGGCAGAGCGAGCTCGAAGGTTGGATCGTAGTGTCTCCCCTGGAACCACACTCTAACGAGGACGCTCTCCGCTGGGTACAGGCGGGGCTGCTGGATCCAGGAGAAGCCCAGGCCTTGGCCCTCGCCCTTCAGGTTAAGGCAGACTGGTTGCTCACTGACGATGCCGCCGCCCGAGTTGTGGCGGTGCGGCATGGGTTGGAGGTCCATGGTTCTCTTGGCGTCATCCTCTGGGCTGCCGCCTTTGGGCACTTGAGCCTCTCTGAGGCCGAGACAGCTTTGGAAGAGCTTGAACAGTCTTCGCTCTGGGTCTCTTCTCGTGTATTGGCGGAAGCCAGGGCTGCTCTTCGGCGGATCTTTTGAGGGCCGATGTCCTCGTCGCGCCGAGCCTTGAAGGCCGCTCAAGCCTACTCCTCCGGGCCAGTTTGCACACGGCAGGCCAGTCGAAGATAGGCCGGCGTAGAGTGGGGTAAGCTCTTTGTGCCCATGGCCCAACCCGCCCGTCGTTTCACACTCGCCGCCGCTGTCGTGGCCTTCTCCTGTCTTGCCGCCCTGGCCGCCGCCGAGGGGATCGTACGCCTCCTGGAAGCGCGCAGTCTGGGCGGGCGGCAGCGCTATGAGGAGGCCTACCAGGCGCGGGCCTTCAAGAAGGAGCTGGGCGAGGCCGGCTACCTGGCGGAGGGGTTCCGCGGCCAGGTGAGCGACGAGTACGGCCGGCCGGTGGAGTGGGTCCACAACTCGGCCGGGTTCCGCAGCCGCCGGGAGCTCGCCCGCGAGCCGCCGCCGGGCACGCTGAGGATCCTGGTCGTTGGAGACTCGTTCGTCGCCGGCCACCGGGTGGGGCAGGAGGAGACCTTCGGCGCCCATCTGGAGCGGTGGCTCCGGGAGAGCGGCCGGTACCGTGACGTCGAAGTCCTCCTGGCCGCCGTCGAGGAGCCGGCCACCGGCCTCTACTATCTGGAGCGGTGGGGGCTCGCCTGGAAGCCGCACCTGGTGATCGTGGGGCTCACCCTGGGCAACGACATCGCCCAGGTCTATTTCAATCTGGGACCTCACGGGATGTACAGGTTCCCCGGCCAGGAGGGCGGCCCCGTCCTGGACCTCAACCCGGCGGCGGACCACGAGGCCCAGCTGGCCGCGGTACGGCAGCCGCTGCTGCCGCGGGAGTGCTGGGTTCCCGGGCGCGGCTCCGAGCCTGAATGGCTGTCCTCCAAGTCCGAAGAGGGTTGGCTTCGCCTGGCCGCGATCTCCCGGGCCTGGCTGGCCAGGCGCCGCGAGCGCCGGGAGCCGCAGGCGATCCTCAGCACCTGGGGAGCCTACCGCGACCCCCGGCTGTTCGACGGCAACGGGATCGGCATGTATCTGAAGGAGCCGCCCTCTGAGATCGAGGAGGCCTACCGCCGGCTCCGCTTCGTGATCCGGGGCTACCGCAACCTCTGCCGCCGGCACGGCGTGGCCGTGGCGGCGGCGATCTTCCCCCAGCGCTTCCAGGTCCAGCCGCGGGACTGGCAGGCGACCGTCGGGACGTATGGCCTGGTGCCCGGCTGCTTCGACCTGCAGGCGCCCAACCGCTGGATCGGACGCCTCTGCCATCGCCTGGACATTCCGTGCCTCGACCCTACTAAGGCGATGACCGACCGCGCCACCCAAGGCGAGGTGCTGTACATGCCCCATGGGGACATGCACTGGAACCGGGAAGGGAACCAAGCCTTCGCCGAGGCCGTGCAACAAGACCTCGCGGCCGTCCTCGCCCCGTTGAAGATCCGGTAGGAAGAAGAGAGTTACCAGAACAGCAGGTCGAGCCCTTCGATTCTGCCGAAGTCTCGCCGATCGCGGGTCAGAAGGGTGAAGTCATGAGTCATGGCGGTCGCTGCGATGAGGAGATCGTGACTGCCGATCATGCTGCCGCGCCGCTGCAAGTCGGCCCATAGACCAGAATGCACTCTGGCCACGTTCAGATCGAAGGGTAGAACCCTGAAAGAGCTCAGGATCGCCTCGACGAACCGCTGGCGCCGATCCCGACGTACGGCGCTGTCCGCGCGGTGAACGCCGTGAAGGAGCTCGGAGGCTGTAATGGCTGCAAGTGCCACAGTCTCCCCTTGGAGCCCCTTCGGGAAGTCCGGAGGCATGTTGCCTGCCCTCTCGATTGCGATGAAGATGCTTGAATCGATCAGGAGGGCCACGGAGCGTCGCCTGCGGGCGTTTGGTGGGCCTGAATTTCTTCCAGGTCGTCAGCGAACCGCTCGTCTGGCCTGTCGAGAGTTTGTAAGAGGTCCAAGAGCCCTCCGAGCGTCGCATCCCGTCCTGACGGAGCGGGCGACAAGATCCCAATCTCCTCGTCTCCAGAGACGATGAGAAAGGTTTCGTGCTCGTGACAGACCCGTTCCAGAAGGTCTGAGAGCTGAGTCGCCGCTTCTTCTACCGTGACCCTCTGACTCATAGCCCACATCATACGCCAGCCAGGGAGGTCTTCCGTCCCCGGATCAGCACGTTGGCGTAGGGTGTGCCTTCGGACATCGGCGCCGTCTCGACTTCGAAGCCCAGCGTTTCGAGGAGCTCGCGCCACTCCCTGCGGCTGCGGTAGTGGAAGCGCTGGAGGAAGTGCCGGCGGGCGAGGGCGGCGAGGCGCTCCTGGAACCGGGTGGCGGTGAAGCGCCAGCCGCCGGCGGCGTCGGCGTCGCGCAGCAGGAGGAGCCCGCCCGGCTCCAGGGCTCGGGCGGCCCGGGCCAGCAGCTCCTCCTGGGCTTCGGCCGGCAGGTAGTGGAGGACGTCCAGCAGGAGGACGATCCGGGACAGGGGGAGCTCCGCCTCCCGCAGGTCGGCGGTCTCGATGACCGCCTCGCCGTGCAGGGCCAGCCGCGCGGCGGCGGCGTCCTTGGGGCGCCCTTCGATGCCGTGGAGCTCGAGGACCGGCGGCGGCGCCCAGTCCTCGGGGTAGACCCCGCGGTCGAACTGGGCGCGCGCGGTCTGGAGCAGGGAGAGCAGGATGCCCCGGCCGCAGCCGAGGTCGAGCAGCCGGCCGCCGGAGGGCAGGACCCCTCGCCGCAGGATGTGGAAGTAGAGCGGGTCGTGCCGCAGCTTGCCGCGCACGAACTCCCAATCGAAGACGCGGGCTTCCAGATACCGGCGCGAGGTCTCGTCGATCAGGGCATGCACCGCCGGCTCCTTCTGCCGGCGGCGGGCCAGCCGGTAGGTGACGAAGGCGAGGCCTGCGGCCAGGACCGCGCCGACCACCGCGCTGCCGATCAGCAGGTCGACCATGAACTGCGCCAGCTCCAGGTCCTTGATGTCGGCTGGACGGATCGACAGCAGCGGCGCGCCGCGCAGCTTGCGGCCCACCTGGAGCTCGGCGAAGACCAGCAGCGGCCAGATCCCGGGCGGGCTGACATGGGCGGCGACGTAGGTGAGGATCTGGTTGAGGCGGAAGACCTTCGCGAAGACGATGCACAGCGCCAGGTGGAAGCCATAGAAAGGCGTGCAGCCGATGAAGACGCCCAGCCCGACCGCCCCCGCCTGGCGGCCGGGCGTGTCCCCCTCGGTGCGGAGCTGGTAGAGCAGCTCGCGAAGAGAGCGCTTCTTTTTCTTCACCGGGGTGAGGGACCCTCGAACGGCACCGCGCGCAGCCCGCGACCGGCCAGGGCGTCGAGCAGGCGGGGGAGGACCTCGAGCACCGAGGGGTTGCCGCCGCCGCGGAGCGCCGAGCCGTCGTGGAGCAGGAGGACGTCTCCGGCGGCGAGGCCGCGGAGCAGCCGGCCGGCCACCTGGTCCGGCGCGCGCGCGACCGTGTCGAACCCCCGCCGCGTCCAGGAGACCAGGGTGAGGCCGGCGGCGTGGAGCAGAGGGTCGAGGAAGAGGTTGCGAAAACCGGCCGGGGCGCGGAACCAGCGCGGGGCGGTTCCGGCGGTCCGCGCCAGGACCTCCTGGGCGCGCAGCACCTCCCGCCGCATGGCGCCGGGCGGGTAGCAGGCGAAGCTGTTGGGGTGCGACCAGGTGTGGTTCTCGACCCGGTGCCCGCGGCGGACGGTCTCGGCGACGATCCCGGGGCATGCCTCGGCCCGGCGCCCGATGCAGAAGAAGGTGGCGCGGGCGCCGTACCGGTCGAGCAGGTCGAGCACCCGCGGCGTGACCTCGGGGTCGGGACCGTCGTCGAAGGTCAACGCGACCTCGCCGCGCGCCGCCGCATCCGCCGGCAGACGGGAGAGGTTGGGGCCGAGCAGGCGCGCCCGCGGCGTCAGGCTGGCCGCGGCGAGCCCGACGTGGTTCGCGAAGACGGTGCCGGCGATCCACGGCCACTGGCCCGGGGCAAGGGCCAGGGCGACAGCCGCGGCGGCGTGCAGCCCGGCCGAGCCGAGCACCAGCGGCGTCGGGCGCCAGGGCTTCAAGCCTTCATCTCCAACGTCCGCAGGGCGGGGCGGTCCAGCTTGCCGCGCGAGGTGCGCGGCAGCTCCGGGACCAGGATCACGCTGCGCGGCACCTTGTGCGGGGCAAGGCGCGAGCGGCACCAGCCGAGCACCTCCTGCGCCGTCAGCTGCCCGGAGCGGCAGGCGATCACGGCGCGCAGCATCTCGCCGCCGCCCCGCGGCACCGGCACGCCGAGCACCGCCACCTCGTCGACCCCGCCGAGCTGGGCGAGCACCGCCTCGACCTCCCGCGGGTTGACCTTCTTGCCCTTGACGTTGACGACGTCGTCCAACCGGCCGCGCAGGGCGAGCTCCCCGTTGCGCCAGGTCCCGAGGTCGCCGGCGGTGAACCGGCCGCCGCCCAGCCGCGGGTCGGCGTCGGGGAGATATCCCCGGGAGACCGCGGGCGACTCGACCGTCACGACCCCCTCGGCGCCCTCTTCCATCTCCCGATCGTCCGCATCGGCCGCATCGTCCGCATCGCTCGCGAGCGGCTCCAGGGTCACCCGTACGCCTTCGACCGGCGCCCCCACCGTGCCGCGTTCGGCCGCGCCCCCCTCCCGGTCGTAGCAGATGCCGCCGCACTCGCTGGCGCCGTAGAAGACGTGGACCGGCAGGCCGAAGACCTCGCGGAACCGCTGCGAGGTCTCGGCGCGGAGCGGCGCGCCGGCGGTGAGCACGAGCCGCAACGACGGCGGGAGCTGCCCGGCCTCGGAGAGACGCAACAGGGCATCCAGATAGGCGGGCACGGCGGGGAAGACGGTCGCGCCGGCCCGCTCGGCGGCGAAGAAGGGATCGTAGAGCGTGCTCTCCTCCGGCAGCACCAGCAGGCTCCCCCGGACCAGGGCCGGCAGCACCAGGCTGGACAGCCCGTAGGAGTGGGACATCGGGATGGTGGCGAGCAGGCGGTCCCCGGCCACGAGCCCCATGCTGGCGGCGAGCGCGGCGTCGTCGGCCAGCAACGCTTCGGCGGAGGCGGCGATGCCGCGCGGCGACCCGGTCGAGCCCGAGGTGAGCTTGACCACCGCGATGCCGGGCAGACAGAGGGGCTCCCCGTCCTTATTAGATAGGGGATTAGATAGGGGCGCGGCGAGCGACCAGTCGTCCGGCCCCTGCGGCCATCCTGTCCGGCAGCGCAGGACGGCGGGGGCTCCGAGCGCGGCGGCGGTGCGCAGGCTCTCGGTCTCGGGGGTCTGGCCGTCCATCAGCAGGGCGGCGAGCCCGGCGCGGGCGAGGGCGACCAGCGAGGCGAGCATCCCCGGGCCGTTGGCGGCGACCAGGCCGACCACCGTCCCGGGCGGCAGGGGCCGTTCCGCCAGGCGGGAGCCGGCGGCGCGGGCGAGCGCGTCGACGTCGCCCACCGTCGCCCGGCGCTCCGGCGACACCACCAGCGGCGCCAGCGGGTCATGGTCGATCAGGCGCTCGAACGATCGAAGGAGGGGATCCTGGGGCATGCGGGACGCTGATGATATACCCCTGGATTGCTTTGGCGCGTCGATTTGTTCCAAGGGAGGTACCGGGCCGGGGATTTGCCAGCAACCCTGTGCCCACGCTAGCATTGACGACCCGGTGCGTGGAAAGCTGGGAATCTGCCCGGCGAGCGGGCATGGGAGAGCGGGCTGCGCCGGGACTGTGAGCCGTGCGGCCTTTTTGACAACGAAACGGATGCCGCGGCCGATCTCAGAGGTTTCTTCCTTATGTCAGACGTAGTTGCAACCCCCCAGAGGATCAAGCGCCTCATCGTCGAGAGCCTGCATCTGGAAGGGGTGAAACCGGAAATGATCGAAGACGAGGCGCCGCTGTTCGGCGAGGGCCTGGGGCTTGATTCCGTGGACGCCCTCGAGCTGGTCGTCGCGCTGGAGAAGGAGTTCGGGATCAAGATCAAGAGCCAGGAGCTCGGCCGCGAGGTCTTCTCCTCCGTCTCCAGCCTCTCGGAGTTCATCGAGGGGCGTACCTGACCTCTGTTTGTGATGACACACGCAGGCAAGAGCGGCCCGCGGGTCGCCGTGACCGGTCTGGGCGCCGTGAGCGGGTTGGGGTGGGGGATCGAGGCGCTGTGGGCGGGCCTGCGCGCCGGCCGTACCAGCATCCGTCCCTTCGCACGCTTCGACCACTCCGGGCACCGCACGCATCTGGCCGCCGAGGTCCCTGAGCGGCCTCCCGGCAGGACGGGGGAGGTCCACGGCGGTCCCCGGTTGAGCCTCGCCGACCGGTTCGCGCTGTTCGCCGCCGCCGAAGCGGTGGCGCAGGCCGGCCTCGGCACGTTCCTGGAAGAGGAGGAGGCTGGGGTCTTTTTCGGCAGCAGCACCGGCGGCATGTTCGAGAGCGAGCGGTTTTTTGAAATCTTCCTTGGCGAGCGCCGGCGCTACGCCCGCCTGAGCCCCCTCGCCTCGCAGCAGGTCAACGGCCCGGGGGACGCGATCGCGCGCCACCTGCGGGTGACCGGCCCGGTCCAGACCGTCTCGTCCGCCTGCGCCTCGGGCGCGCTCGCCCTGGGCGCCGCCCTGGAGGCGGTCCGCCTCGGCGAGGTGGAGGTCGCGATCGCCGGCGGCTCGGACTCGCTCTGCCAGCTCACCTACGCCGGGTTCAACGCCCTGCGCTCGGTCGACGAGCGTCCCTGCCGGCCGTTCCGCGCCTGCCGCGAGGGGATGTCGTTCGGCGAGGGCGCGGCCGTGCTGGTCCTGGAGCGGCTCGACCGGGCGCTGGCGCGCGGCGCCGAGCCGCTCGCCGTGCTGGACGGCGCCGGCGCCTCCTGCGACGCCCACCACATGAC
>JBKKAU010000536.1:0-5976 GCA_046714475.1 Thermoanaerobaculia bacterium | reverse complement strand
ACCTGCCGGTGCTCGACAAGTACGACGTGCCGGTGCGCTACAACTGCTTCGCCGACGACCTGAAGTGGATCACGTACCAGCCCAAGGGGAAGATGCTGGTGCTGCCGCAGATCTATCCCGAGGGGATCACCATCCCCGAGTTCTTCCTGGGCATTAACATCGTCCACCTGCCGACGGTCTAGTGCCACATCTACACGACGACCACGGGGGCGATGAAGAACGCCTTCGGCGGCCTGCTCAACACCAGGCGCCACTACACCCACTCGTGGATCCACGAGACGCTGGTCGACCTGCTGACCATCCAGAAAGAGATCCACAGCGGCCTCTTCGCGGTGAAGGACGGCACGACCTGCGGCAACGGCCCCGGGCCGCGGACCATGATCCCGGTCGAGAAGGACATCCTGCTCGCCTCGGGCGACCAGGTGGCGATCGACGCGGTGGCGGCGAAGATGATGGGCTTCGACCCGATGTCCATCAAGTACATCCGTCTGGCGCACGAGGCCGGCTTGGGAGTCGGCGACCCGCGCGACATCGAGGTGGTGGGCGAGGACGTCTCGAACTGGAACTTCCGCTTCTCGGTGGGGGACAACGCGGTGTCGCGCTTCGGCGACCTGATCTGGTTCGGCCCCTTCCGCGGCCTCCAGAAGCTGCTGTTCCGGACGCCGCTGCTCTACTTCTTCGTCTTCGGCTCGTACTTCTACCACGACTACGCCTGGTACCCGACCGTGGGCAAGAAGCGCATCGAGCGGTACGCCAGGACAAGCCAGTGGATGCGCCTCTTCGAGACCTACCCCGAGGCGACCAGCGACCGCAAAGAGGCGGCGGCCTGACCCTGCCGATATCAAGCGAGACCGCCTCGCCTTCGGCGCTCGAGAAGCTCGGGCGGCGGCTGCTGGCGCCCGCCGCCCTCGGTCTGCTCGCCCTCGTCGGGCTGGTCCTGGTCGCCGACGCCCGCGAGCTCGCCGGCCGGCTGCGCGACTTCGACCTGTCGCTCGTCCCTCCGGTCCTGGCCCTCTCGCTCCTCAACTACGCCCTGCGGTTCGTCCGCTGGGAGGTCTACCTCCAGCGGCTCGGCGTGGCTCTCGCCCGCACCCGGAGCCTCGGGGTCTTCCTGGTCGGCTTCCTGCTCTCGGTCACCCCGGGCAAGGCGGGCGAGCTCGGCAAGGCCTGGCTGGTGCGGGAGTTGGGCGGCGGGCCGGCGCTGCGGGTGGTGCCGGCGGTGGTCGCCGAGCGGGTGACCGACCTCCTCGGCGTGCTGCTGCTTCTGGCGGCCGGCGCCCTCCCCTTCCCCGGCGGGCGGTGGATCGCCGGGCTCGGGGTCGCCGCGGTGGCCGCCGCGGTGCTCCTGCTCACCTGGCGGAGCGGCGCGGCCCTGCTCTTCCGCCTGCTCGGCAAGGTGCCGGTGGTCGGACCGCGGGTCCCTGTCCTGACCGGCCTCTACGAGACGCTGAGGAGCCTCCTCACCCCCGGGCTCCTGGCCTTCGCCCTGCCGCTCTCGGTCGTGGCCTGGGGGGCGGAGGGGGTCGGCTTCTTCCTGGTGGTGCGCGAGTACGCTCCCCAGGCCGGGCTCCTCGCCGGGCTCTTCAACTACACCGCCTCGACCTTCCTCGGATCGCTGTCGATGCTCCCCGGCGGACTCCTCGCCGCCGAAGGCTCGCTGACCGCCCTCCTCGACGCCCAGGGCCTGGACACCGCCGCCGCCGCCTCGGCGACCCTGATCATCCGCGCCGCGACCCTCTGGTTCGCGGTGGCGCTGGGCCTCGCGGCGCTGCCGTTCGTGCTGCGGTGGGTCCGGCGGCGCAGCCTTTGACCTGGACAAGCCCGCTGGACGCTCCGGGAGGAGGGGGGTATCCTCTCTGTATGCGACGGATTGACGGCCCTTCGGATGACTGGAGTTGGGCGAACGAGATCCTCGACCGTGTCCCTTCCGGAGTCGACGTCACCCAATTGGAGGAGCGGCTGAGGCTCACTCCAACCGAGCGGCTCGAAAGGATGCGGCAGTTCCTGGAGTTCCTCGAAGGGGCTCGGCGTCCGAGTGGCGACTGACTTCAAGCAGTTGATCGAAGCCCTGGTCCAGCACCGGGTGGACTTCGTGATAATCGGGGGAGTCGCGCTGGTGCTTCATGGGTCGGCTCGCGTCACCCAGGACCTCGATATCTGCTACGCACGCAACCCGGAGAACCTGGCCCGGCTGGCATCCGCCCTGGAGCCTTACCACCCCATGCTCCGCGGTGCCCCACCCGATCTCCCGTTCAAGCTCGACGTCCGGGCGCTTCAATCAGGCCTCAACTTCACGCTGACCGCCGACTCCGGAGACATCGACATCCTGGGGGAGGTCGCAGGCGTGGGAGGATACGAGCAGGTCTCAGCGGACGCGGTTTCCATGGATGTCTACGGCCAGTCGGTTCTGGTGATGAGCCTCGGCGCCTTGGAGAAGGCCAAACGGGCCGCCGGGCGACTCAAAGACCTCGCGGACCTCGCGGAGATCCGCGAGCTCCGTAATCGATAAACCTGCCTGACCTCACCAGATCACCCGCGTCATGTGACCCCAGCCGAGCAGGGTCACCCCGACGCAGGTCCCAACCAGCGCCAGCGCGTTGAGCTTCGGACGGACGCCCAGGAGGGCGGCCAAAGCGAAAAGGCTCGCGTAGAGGTTGGGCAGGAACATCAGCGGCGAGGCCCCGACGGTCGCGATCCACCACTCGTTGAACGGGTTCGCGCAGTTGTCGTTGGGCACCAGGAGCACGAACCCCAAGGCCAGCAGGCCGAGGAGGGCCGCCTCCCGGCGGCCGGAGCGGTAGAGCAGCGCCAGAGCCACGGCGGTCAGAAAGGCGAACCCGGTCAGCGCCAGGTTGAACCCGAGCACGGGGCCGACGTCCCGGTAGACCGCGAGCGGGGCCGGGCGGAAGGGGAAGAGCTGGTGCACGGTCGAGGTGCAGACGAAGGAGAGCGGCAGCAGCAGCCAGACCGCCGTCGCCAGCCCTCCGCCCGCCGGCCGGGCCGTGCGGCGGCGCCTCCAGATCCCGGCCACGGCGAGCCCGGCCCAGGCGACGAGGACCGCCACCCCGGCGACGAACAGCGGCACGAACCAGGACGGGAATTGCTCCGCCCGGAGGCTCAGATCCCAACCGGTCTTCAGGGAGAGGAGGGCGGCGACGGCGAAAAGCACCACCGCCGGGCCGGCGATCCGTTCCATCTTCAGATCCAGAACCGGATCAGGTGGGGCTTGGGCGGGGTCTTGGCCCTGCGGCCCGGGACTGCCTCCACCCGCAGCAGGTGCTCGCCCCTGGCCAGCCCCGCGGTCGGGATGTACGCGAGCATGCCCCGGACGCCGCTGCGGGGGTGGGTGTAGAAACGGAACCCGAGCCGGGGCATCGCCTTGCCGTCCAAGGTCACGCGGTGGAATTCGGCCAGGCAGCGGAGCACCCGCTCCGGAGCCTCGGCGCTCACCCTGGGGCACCGCTTCCGGAGGAGCGGGTCGTGGCGGATCGGGTCGTACGGGATGAAGAGCCGGACATACGGGTCCGCCACGACATCGTCCTGGATCGAGGGACGGTGAGGATCTTCCCTTCCGGCCACCGGTCCTCATAGTGCGCGGCATTCAGGGAGTGCTCGCCCCGCTCCTCCGGCAGGTACGGGCTCGACGAGAAGTCGTCCCCCACCCGCCAGACGTCCTTGACGATGAAGAGCATCAGCAAGGCGCCCATCCCCAGGTACAGGAACGAGTAGATGGTCCGCTTGCGCACGTTGGTGACCAGGATCAGGGTGATCGTGCGGTAGAGAGGCTCCAGCGGCATCCGGGCCCACCCGCGGAAGGCCTTGTCGATCGTCCGCGCCATCCTGCCCGACGGGCTCAGCCGGGAGCCGTAGTACTTGTCCACCAGCGTCAGCACGGACAGGACCAGGGGAAACAGGACCAACAGCAGGGGGATCAGGAGGATGACGTTGACCTCGTCCTCGAACGAGACGAACCGCGACGCCAAGTAGGCGATCAACACGACCGGCAGGGTCCACAGGAGGCCGGCGGCGAACGCCAGGACGAGCAGGAAGGCGAACGAGAAGATCGTGCTGCAGAAGTCGTTGGTCTTGTCGATGAGCCGCGGCAACGGGGGCGCGAGCTCCTGGTTGACCTGCTTGGAGATCGGCCCCGATTTCACCTCCTCCCAGCGGACGCCTCCAGGGAACACGGAATGGAGGCCGACCAGCCCGATCCAATAGGCCCGGGCCAGGAGGTGGAGGACGAACGAGCCGATCAGCGCATAGAGGATGATCTTCCCGAACTGGTAGCCGATGGTCGCCCCCAGCATCAACTCCAGGGAGAGGTGCGGCTCGATCCGCCGGTAGCCCCCGTCGAGAGCGGACGAGAGCTGAAAGAGGGTGGAAACGAGGCCGCCCGAGATCAGCAGCTCCATCTCCCAGGTCCGGCTGAGGGCCTCCTCCCGGGTGCGGACGCCGGTCAGGTTTTCGGGGTCCCGGGTACCGCTCTCAGTCGCCAACGCTTCGCTCATGAACCTCCTCCGAGGTGAGCCCGTAAAGGGCTCAGAGCCTCTCCGCGAGCGCCTTGAGGAAGGCGCGCAGGTCGGCCGGCCCTTCGCGGGCAGCCCGGTAGACCCGGGCCATGTCGAGGGTGTCGTAGGCGTGGGCCACGACGTTGCGGAACCCGGCGGCCCGCACGAGCCGGGCGGCCAGATCCTCATCGAGATAGCCGGCTTGGGCGAGACGCTGGAAGGCAGAGCCGTAGCCTTTTGGAGCACCGAGGTGGAAATCGATGCAGGCTCCGACCGCCAGATCGACCACCGTCTGGACCGCCTGCCAGAGGTGGAGGATTACGGCATCCGAAGCGTCGGTAGAAGGCTGGAAGTCTTCCGGGCTGTCAGGCAACCGCTCGGCGACCCGGGCCAGATGCCGCTCGACGACGCCCGTCTTCTCGGCCAACAGCTCCCGGTCCAAGCCGCTCATCGGGCCAGGTTCTCCAAGACACCCTCATAGGCGTCTCTCAGGACGGGCTCCATGTCACACCAGAACGAGGCAATCTCGAAAGAGAACCGATTGAATGCCCCCGGAACCGCCTCGAAGACCGGCCGGCCCTCGGAAGCAGCTCGAAAACAGAGGAGCCCGTTGGCCCGCGAGAGGTCGACAAGGTCGACTTTGTCAGCTTCCAGGAGCAGGACGAGCCGGGCGAGCAGGTTATCCGGATCGAAACCTGGACCGGCGAGGTAGCCGAAGTCCCAGTCGGAGTCCGGGTGGATGTCGCCCCGGGCCCGCGAGCCGAACAGGATCAGCAGATCCAATCCTGGGGTTTGTCCGGCAAGATTGGCGATCTTCTGACTCTGGGAACCGGTCACACCCCAAGCCTAGCAGAGGAGCCCCCTCCCCCAGTGAGGGAAAGGGGGCGGAGAAGCTCAGCGGGAGATGGCCTCTTCGGCGGCGACGGTCCGCGCTTCGTCCTCGCGCAAGGTGTCGCCGGCGAGGAGCTGTTGGCAAAGCGGCTCTTCAGCTCCTCGGTCCAGGCGCCGTCACCGACGTCGATGACGCCGGCGGCGTCCCCCGGGGCCTGCAGGGGACCGCCAGCATCTGCAGCCGCAGCGTCGCCTTGCCCTCGGGGGCGCGGGACGGGTCGAGGTTCGACGCGCGTCGAACGACGGCGGCTCGGACAGTGCGACATGGATCTGCACGCAGCCCCGGCCGTAGCGGTAGGCGGAGGCCTCGCGTTGCAACGGCGCCGGCACCGGAAGGTCGGAGAGCAGGCGCAGATAGAGCTGATCGGGGTTGACCGAGGCGACGACGGTGCGGGTGGCCCTCAGGGCCATCAGCGTGAGCGGCGTTCCGTCAAGAGTCGCTCCCGTTGACGGGGGGACGGCGTCCCCTCGCGGGGGGAACGACCCCGGAGCGTCAGGACGGCATCCCCTCCCGAGGGGGTGGCGTCCCCTCAAGAGGGGAGCCCGTCCCCTCGCCAGGGGGCGCGTCCCCTCGCCG